>JAWXVF010000021.1:0-27029 GCA_044425555.1 Eubacteriales bacterium | reverse complement strand
ACCGTTACTACTGAGGCTTTTACGGATATGGTAAATACGGGATTAGCTTATTTAAAATCAGTAAGGGAGGACAAATAGATGAATCAATCAATGAAGTATCTTGTGAATGGACTAGTAAAAGAAAATCCTGTACTGGTCTTAATGCTTGGTATGTGTCCGGCACTTGCTGTGACTACATCAGCAACGAATGGACTAGGAATGGGACTTACTACAACTGCAGTACTAGTGTGTAGTAATATGATTATCTCTTCTTTACGTAATATAATACCGAAAACAGTTCGAATCCCAGCATATATTGTAATTATTGCCTCTTTAGTAACTATAGTGGAGTTGTTATTAGAAGGGTTTATTCCAGCTTTATACGCTTCTCTTGGTATCTACATACCACTTATAGTAGTAAATTGCACCATACTTGGACGAGCAGAAGCATTTGCATCTAAAAATGGAATTATTCCTTCCTTCTTCGATGGCCTAGGAATGGGGCTAGGATTTGCTTTGGGATTAACGAGTCTTGGAGCAGTACGAGAGATTCTTGGAGCAGGTGAATTATTTGGAATGAAAGTAATGCCTGCTAGTTATACTCCAATTACTATTTTTATTCTAGCACCAGGAGCTTTCTTTGTATTGGCACTCCTAACAGCATTACAAAATATTGCTAAGATGAAGAGTGAACAACGTGGTGTAGTGAATAGTAAGATTCAATCAGGATGTGGAAGTGAATGTGCGACTTGTGTAGATGGTGGATGTGGAAGTAAGTTCTATGACAATTCACAGAAACAAGAATAGGAGGATGAGACATGTTAGATGGATTTATAGAGATTATGTTGTTAGTAGTTAGTGCAGCATTAGTAAATAACGTAATTTTAAGCCAATTTCTTGGATTATGTCCATTTTTGGGGGTCTCTAAGAAAATAGACACGGCTCTTGGTATGGGTGGTGCGGTGCTATTTGTTATGACTTTAGCAAGTTTCGTAACAAGTGTTATCTATGAATATTTATTAAAAAAATATGATATTACGTATTTAAGAACCATTGTGTTTATTTTAGTCATTGCCGCATTGGTACAATTTGTAGAGATGTTTTTGAAAAAATCATTACCTAGCTTGTATGAATCATTGGGAGTATTTCTGCCATTGATTACTACAAACTGTGCTGTTCTAGGTGTGGCAATTACAAGTGTACAGAAGGAGCAAGGAGTTCTCATGGGTACCATTAATGGATTAGCTACCGCAGTTGGCTTTACCATTGCTATCGTAATTTTAGCAGGTTTACGTGAGAAAATAGAATATAATGATATACCAAAACCTTTTCAGGGGATGCCGATTGTCTTAATTACCGCAGGACTCATAGCAATTGCATTTTCTGGATTTTCAGGATTGCTATAGGAGTCCTTGGGTGATTAGAAAAGAGAGGATAGTGTAATGGAGATTGGAAGTATTTTAGTTGCAACATTAGTTGTAGGTGGAGTAGGAATGTTAATTGCCCTATTTTTGGGAATGGCATCTAATGTATTTCGGGTAGAAGTCAATGAGCAAGAAGAAGCCATCATTGAGGCACTACCAGGTAATAATTGTGGTGGATGTGGATTTCCAGGGTGTAGTGGACTGGCGAAAGCCATTGCAAATGGGGAGGCATCTGCTAGTGCTTGTCCAGTAGGTGGTGAGTCAGTTGCTAATGAAATTGCTACGATTATGGGAATGGAAGCAGGTGGTGCTACGAAAGAGGTAGCGTATGTAGCTTGTAATGGAACTTGTGAGAATGCAAATGTTGATTACACCTATACAGGAGTAGAAGATTGTAGTATGCTAGCATATGTACCAAGTGGTGGTGCGAAATCTTGCAAGGATGGATGTCTAGGATATGGTAATTGTGTGAAGGCTTGCCCATTTGATGCTATTCATATTGTAAACGGTGTTGCAGTAGTAGCGAAGGAAGCTTGTAAAGCGTGTAGTAAATGTATTGCAGCTTGCCCAAAAGAGTTGATTCAATTAATACCTTATGAGGCGAAATGCGCAGTAGCTTGTAAGTCAAAAGCGAAAGGACCTGTAGTTATGAAAGCTTGTAAAGTAGGGTGTATTGGATGTGGAATCTGTATGAAGAATTGTCCAAAGGATGCTATTAAGGTAGCAAATCTTCACGCAACTATAGATCAAGAAAAATGTGTAGGATGTGGAATCTGTATAGAAAAATGTCCGAAAAAATCTATTCAGTTAGTATAGATAGAACAATAAGAAAGAATTAAGAAAGAAATAACAAGAGGTAGCACACGTAAACTTGTGCTTACGCTCAATATTGCAGACGTTACAAGAATGGAGTTTAGTGTGAAATTAACGGATGATTTTCAAATGGAAAGTAAGAAAATGTTACCACTATTGTATATGACAGTAGGGGTAACGGTATTCATTATAGGATTATTATTAGGAATCCTATATTTAAATCGTGACCAACTTCAGAAACAATCACAATCAAGTAATGTACAACAAAGTCAAGTGCAGTCACAGTCAGAAGAGGTAGTAGGGAATTCCTTAGATGATTTAATAGGGAATGTGAGCGCAGGAGATTTGAATATTTGGTATTTAGATGATTTTACATCTGATGAACCGATTACTTCTACTGAAAAGCCAAAATATGAAGCGGCACAAGAAAAATTAGAAGCAGAAGAATTGGAGCTATATGAAGAAGAACAGAAACGCTTAGAAGAAGAATTAAAAGCACAAGACCCTTCAGAAGGTGGAACGAAGACGATGGTTGTTACTAGTGATGGGGAAGAGTGGGTGAAGATTAATCCTTATTTAGATAAAAATTCTTATAGGGATGACGGTTTTGTAACAAAGAGTTCTAAGATGACTTATTCAGAAGATGGTGAGTTATTGTCTATTTTTGGAATAGATATAAGTGAAAAGTCAGGAGAGATTAATTTTGCCTCTTTGAAGAAAGCGGGTGTTGAATTTGTAATGATTCAATTAGGTTCAAGGGGGTATCAAACAGGTGTCATATCTATAGATTCTTACTTTCATGAATTTGCACAAGGAGCTATAGAAGCTGGGATAGAAGTAGGAATTTACTTTGATTCCCAAGCCATTACAGATGATGAGATGAGGGAAGAAGTGGCATTTATTAGAAGTCAGATTATGGAATATGATGTGTCTTACCCAATTGTACTTCGTATGGAGGAAATTAAACGCGACCAAGCTAGAACAGATGGTTTGACCACACTTGCAAGAACTGATCTAGCACAAACTTTTGCAGATGAGGTGAAAAGTGCTGGTTACATTCCTATGTTGTATGGAACGAAAGAATTTTTATTAACATCGGTTGATTTAGCGAAGCTTACAAGCGTTGATATTTGGTTTTCAGGAGAAAGTGATGTACCAGATTATCCCTATGATTTTCAAATGTGGAAATATTCCACTGGTAATAAAATAAGTGGTATTACTGGAAACATTACCAATTATACCATTACTTTGATTGATTACACGAAAAAGTAGGAAGACGTTTGGAAATGGAAATTTTGGAATAGATTTCGGCATATTCTCTAGGAGAAATATCTTCAATATAGTTAGTGATGAACTCCTTGATAAATCCGTTTTGACGAAGCTGATCTACTGCCTTATTATAGGCGATAGCAGCTTCGCTTTGTGTTTCATAATATCCAACTACGTAATTACTACGAAGATGTATAGTAGTTTTGTACTTGATTTGCTCGTTCTTGATTACGCGTTGAACACCCATATAAGGGTTAATGATTTCAATATTGCTATAACGAAAATCGTACACATCATCATTAATAAAGCGATAGTCACGTCCACACACACTATAACTACGAATGCCGTAACGATTTAGGATATTTACTTGCATTCCATAATCAGCTACGAACAAATGTCTTTTTCGTTGCATAATGGTACGCTTAGCGTAGTAGAATAAATCGTCTCTATCAAATGTTAAAATAGTAGTAGGAGATAAATAGTATAGAAAATAGCTTTCTTTTAGATAAATAGGTGTATGAAAATATAGTTGATTATCACGATAATTTAATAAAACTACCCATTTCGTAAAGGGTAAGATACAAGAGTCCATATAGTCTGTTACTTGCTCTGTAGAACTCGTTAAAAGTTCCCGAGCAAAAACATAGGCACTATGAGCAAGCTCGTTGGTATCATAACTGCCTAGACTAATATGTTTATTAAGATGGGTGATAGAAGCACGATGATAAATACTTCCATCCTTTCGTTTGGTGGTGTATACGCCTTCTAATTTTTTCATGAAATTTCAGGGTTAAATGTAGTTACATATTCTTCTTCAATATCAATATCCGTAGTAGTAGAGGTTTGCTCTAAAGTTTCCCTGTTTTTATGGGAACTAGTAATATTCTGTGTAGATGGTTTGTAAGTAGGTATATGAGAGTTAACAGACATAAAATTCATAGAAGTCTCCTTTACGATTGCCTTATTATATTCTTTATTTTAATAATAAAAGTATATCACCTTCTAAAATCATTCACAAGTAAAAAAAGGTAAAAAAAATGGAATAATCTTACACCTAATGTGCATATACTAAAATAGTATTATAAAATAGGACAGGCAAATTAGGAGAAAAGATGAGGCAGAATAATTATCGGAAATATGCGAGTATGTTAATTGCTATGAATTGTTTTCTAAGTCTATGTTATATCACCAGTAATACAGAGGAAGTAACAAATTATATAAAGGACGTTGCTAAGTATTTTACGAAACAAGAACAAGAACATGGATCTTCTCAACGTACAATAGAAAAAGAATTATTAGAAAAAGAAATAGAAGTTTATACAGAGGATGAATATACCATGTTAGAGCGTATTGTAGAAGCGGAAGCAAGGGGAGAAGATATGATTGGAAAAATCTTGGTGTGTAACGTAGTGCTTAATCGCGTGTCAAGTACACAATTTCCTAATTCTATTCATGGCGTCATCTTTCATCAAGTAAATGGACGTTACCAGTTTTCTCCAGTGTCCAATGGAGTGTATTACAGTGTGAGTATATCTGATTCCACGAAAGAGGCGGTAGAACGTGCTATGGACGGAGAAGATTATTCAGAGGGGGCTTTATACTTTATGGCAAGACAATATGCTAATACAGACGATGTTACATGGTTTGATCGAAAATTAACGTTGCTATTTCAACATGGAGGACACGAGTTTTTTCGTTAATAGAAAATAAAAGAATTGCTCATTGAAATTGTTGTATGTTTGTGATAAAATAGAACAAACATTCGATTGGAGAGAGCGTGATGATAGCTTATTTAAAAGGAGAACTAATTGCAGTATCAGAAGAACAAATAGTGGTGGAAGTTAGTAATATAGGATATAATGTATTTGTTTCAGCTAAGACTATTGGATTACTACCAGTGTGTGGTTCTAAGATACAGATTCATACTTATACGTGTGTGAGAGAAGATGCATTTTTATTATATGGATTTCTTACGACAGAAGAGTTAGAGTTATTTCGATTATTACTAACAGTGAATGGCATTGGACCAAAAGGTGCTTTATCCATATTATCGGTAATTGGATATACAGAATTGCAATATGCAATTTTAGCAGGAGATGATAAATTAATTGCAAAGTCTCCAGGGATTGGTTTGAAAACAGCACAACGATTAATCTTAGAACTTAAGAATAAGATTACCATTGAGGAATTTAATAGTACTACGATACAACAAGAACATACGATGGCAAGAGAAGAAGTGACACAAGCATTAATGGCATTAGGTTATTCGGCTTCTGATATTTTAAAAGGAATGAAGAAGATTACCATTGATGAGAATATGGAAACAGAAGAAATCTTGAAATTAGTACTTAAGAAAATGATATAGAGATCATAGAGAATGGAACTTACATGAAAGAACGTATAATAGAAACGAAGATTACAGAAGAAGATAAAAAGTTAGAAGGAAATCTTAGACCTCAATTGTTAGAGGAGTATATAGGTCAGAGTAAGGTGAAAGAGAACTTGAAAGTGTACATAGATGCAGCTAAGTATCGAAAGGATCAATTAGATCACGTGTTATTTTATGGCCCCCCTGGGTTAGGAAAGACAACACTTGCAGGAATTATTGCCAATGAAATGGGTGTTTCCATGAAAGTAACAAGTGGGCCAGCTATAGAGAAAACAGGAGAAATGGCAGCAATTTTAAATAATCTACAAGAAGGAGATGTATTATTTGTGGATGAAATTCATCGGCTAAATCGACAAGTAGAAGAAGTATTATATCCTGCTATGGAAGATTATGCTATTGATATCATGATAGGAAAAGGTTCTTCGGCGAAATCTATTCGGTTGGACTTACCAAAGTTTACGCTAGTGGGTGCGACTACAAGGGCAGGTTTATTAACAGCACCATTACGAGATCGATTTGGAATTGCAAGTCATTTAGAATTCTATAGCGTAGAAGAATTACAGGTAATCATTCAACATTCTGCCAAGATTTTAGAAGTAGAAATAGAGGAATTAGGAGCAACAGAATTGGCAAGAAGAAGTAGGGGAACTCCTAGGCTTGCTAATCGAATCTTAAAACGTGTGAGAGACTTTGCACAAGTAAAGTATGACGGTAAGATTACACAAGATGTAGCGATAATTGCTTTAGATTTATTAGAAGTAGATCGGATGGGATTAGATCGAATTGATCGTATGATATTGCAGACTATTATGGACAAATTCTCTGGTGGGCCAGTGGGGTTAGAAACTTTGGCAGCTGCAATTGGGGAAGATGTGGGAACGTTAGAAGATGTTTACGAACCCTATTTGATTCAAAATGGACTGATTAATAGGACTCCTAGAGGAAGGGTTGCTACAGAATTAACCTATCAACATTTTGGACTTGTAAAACTAGAATAATTTGCTATAATGGAGTAAGTGGTAATTAGTATAGATAGTATGTGAGGTGAATTGATGTCTTCTAAGAATCAGATAGAAATTAAGGTGGGTAAGCGAGTAATTACCTTAAAAGGGGATGAAAGTGAAGACAAGTTACATACCATTGCGGAATATTTGAATCAGAAATTACAAGAATTTAGTAGTCTAGAGTCTTATAAAACATTAGATCGCGAGATGAAGCAATTATTAATTCAATTAAATGTGGCAGGCGATTACTTTAAAGTGAAGGAAGAATTAGATGGATTATACGACCTAAAGCATGAGTTAGTAGATACGAAACAAGAATTAATTGATACGAAGCAAGAACTAATAGAGATGACTCATAAGTTAACGGCTACGAATATAAAATATCAGAATTTATTAGACGAAGTAAATGAATTGAAGAAGTTAAAGAGGAATCACAACAAGTAGGCTGTCGTATTGACAGTCTGTTTTTGTAAGAAAGGCAACAGAAGTAAAATGATAGAGTTATTAGCACCAGCAGGTAATTATAAAGGATTTCTTGGAGCCATTCATGCAGGGGCAGATGCAGTATATTTAGCAGGGAATCAATATGGAGCAAGAGCGTATGCAGAGAATTTTTCAGAAGAAGAGATTGTACAAGCAATTACGTATGCTCATTTATTTGGACGCAAAGTATATGTCACAGTGAATACTTTGTTAAAAGAAGAAGAACTAGGGAATCTAGGTTCTTATTTACAACCATTATACCATGCACAGTTAGATGGTGTGATTGTGCAAGACATTGGAGTTTTTTTGTGGATTCAGAAGAATTTTCCAAGCTTAGAGCTACACTGTAGTACGCAAATGGCAATTACAGGTGTGTATGGTGCGAGACGATTAAAGAATATGGGGGCTTCTCGTATTGTAGTGGCTAGAGAATTAAGTCTTCGTGAAATAGAACGTATTAGAGAAGAAGTGGATGTTGAGATAGAAATGTTTGTGCATGGTTCTATGTGTTATGCTTATTCAGGTAATTGTCTTTTTAGTAGTGTGTTAGGGGGGCGTAGTGGCAATCGTGGAAAATGTGCACAACCATGTCGATTACCTTATGAGTTAGAACAAGTAAGTGGAACGCAAGAATATTTATTAAGTTTAAAGGATTTATGTTTGTTACCACAGTTAGATTCCTTGATAAAAGCAGGAGTTCATTCTTTGAAAATTGAAGGACGAATGAAGCGACCAGAATATACAGCAGGTGTAACTGCTATTTATAGAAAGTATATAGATTTGTATGAGAATAATCCTACGAAAGAGTTTTTCATAGAGACGAAAGACTTAGAATACATTAGTCAATTATATATTCGAAGCGAGTTGTCTAAAGGATATTACCATAAGCACAACGGTTCTAATATGGTGACATTAGAACAACCTAGCTATGGTGTGACCTCCCAAGAGATGTTAGAGGAAATACAACAGAAGTATCTAGAAAAAGAGTGGAAAGTTCCTATTACTATGCAAGTGGTATTGCAAGTAGGAGAACGTATACAAGCGATTTTACACCATGTTACATATGGACGTGTAGTAGTGGAGGGAGCTGTAATTCAAGAAGCACAGAAACGCCCTTTAGAAGAAGCAGATATTAGGAAGCAAATGAGTAAAGTGGGAGATACGCACTTTGAAATCAGTGAGTTGGTAGTAGAGAGAAAAGGGAAGTGCTTTCTACCAATTAAAGATCTGAATGAATTACGAAGAAATGGTATGATTGCCATGGAGCAGTTGATTTTAACTCATGGAAATAAGCATCAGAAAAGATGTAGAGGGAATGACACAGAGAATTCGTTAGATGCTGTAAGTGAGTCTTTAGTCAATGATGTAACCATAGAGGTAACAGAGAAGAACGTAAAACAAGAGAGAGGGAAACAAACGCTACACATTAGCGTTTGTTCATTGGAACAATTAAGAGAATGTAGTCAATATGATTATATAGGTAGAGTCTATGTAGAAAGTGACTTAATCTTACGAGAGAATGAAGTAGAAGAATATATTGGGAATGAGTGGTTAGAGGGTTCTCTAGAGTGCTATTTAAAAATGCCTTATATTCTGCGATTACGTTCCTATGAGATATTAGAACGTTTGAAAAGTATGGTAATGCAAGCGTCTATACAGGGGGTGCTAGTACGTAATATAGAAACATTACAATGGTTAGAAGAAATTGGATATGAGAAAGAGATTGCAATAGATGGCAATGTATATTGTTTTAATTCGGAAGCAATAGCATATTATAAAAGCTTAGGTTTACAAATAATTGTGCCATATGAATTGAACCAAAATGAGATTCGCAAATTACCGTTTGAAGGAGAATCCTATTATTGTTACGGAAAGATTCCTATGATGATTACTGCTAATTGTGTGTATCAGACGAAAAATGGTTGTACAAGATCAGAGAATCAATTTGTGAATCTAGTGGATCGTTACCATAAGAAGTTACCTGTTTATTTAAACTGTAATTATTGTTATAATATTATTTATAATACAGTACCATTGTCACTACACCAGAGTTTGGTGGTATTTTCAACTAAGTATAAGATGCAAGGGATTATGAGCTTTACTAATGAATCAAGAGAAGAAATGAAACAATTAATTCCCTATTTTTGGGAAACCTTTTCTGTGGAGAAGCGAACAGCGGATTCCGTTGGAATTGTGTATACGAAAGGGCACCTAAAGAGGGGTGTAGAATAAGGTTATGAAATAAATGGAACACATGATTATTGTGTTGTCGAAATATATAATGATAGGAATAATGGTATTTTTTACATTAATTAGTTGTATCTTATTATTTCGTCAACAAAAGGAACACAATCGTATCTTACATGGCTTACAAATGGTATCAATTTTTGCATATCACTTAGTAGGATTTTTAACCATAACTTTTCAAAAAGATGATCCTGTATATTACTTTATCTATGCATTTGAGCTTATTCTGTTGTTTGCTATGTTGATTTTATTTCAAACTATTTATACAAGATGTAATCAATTATTACTGAATAATATGAGTATGTTATTTGTATTAGGAAGTGTTATTTTAGCAAGGATTTCTTTAGACAAAGCTATTAAACAATTTATTATTATGGTCATTGCTTTTATTTTGGCATTGTTGATTCCATACTTGCTTAGTAAAGTTACTTTTTGGGAGGAGTTAGGCTACTTGTATGGTGCTACAGGAATCACCATATTAGGTGTTGTTTTAATTGCAGGAAGTGTTACGTATGGATCTAAGTTATCCTTTACTATATTTGACATTACCTTTCAGCCATCAGAGATTATTAAGGTAGTATTTGTATTCTTTTTAGCGAGTATGCTTACTAAGGCAGATAAATTTCGTTATGTGGTTTTGGCTACTATAGGAGCAGCTCTTCATATTTTGATTTTAGTATTGTCAAAAGATTTAGGAAGCGCGGTGATTTACTATGTTGCGTACGTTTTTATGTTATATCTTGCCACAAGAAATGTGTGGTATTTGGGTGGAGGTACTTTGGCAGGAATCTGTGCTTCCTATATGGGATATCAATTGTTTGCCCATGTGCAATTACGAGTGGAGGCATGGTTGAATCCTTGGGCGGACTTAAATGACACAGGGTATCAGATTACCCAGTCGTTATTTGCGATAGGAACGGGTGGTTGGTTTGGACTTGGGTTACAGAATGGAACGCCAAGATCTATACCATTAGTGGAAACAGATTTTGTATTTTCGGCTATTTCAGAAGAAATGGGAGCTATAACGGGAATTTGTTTGATTATAATTTCTCTTACTTGTTTTAGTGTGATCTGTCAGATTGCATTACAAGTTGAGAATATATTTTATGGATTAATTGCAATTGGGATTGGTATGACTTATATTTTCCAGACATTCCTAACCATTGGGGGTGGAATCAAGTTTATTCCATTAACAGGGGTCACTTTACCATTTATTAGCTATGGAGGAACTTCTGTTTTAACCACGATTGTTATGTTTAGTATAGTACAAGGTGTATATATGATTTATAAGGAGCAAGAAGCGATACGTGAGGCAGAGAAAGAAGATGCAAGAAGGGCAACTAGAAAACAAAAAAGAACAACGATCCCAAAAGAAAAAATTATTAAGCGAAGAACGCCCCAATAGACTTGGCAAGTTAGAAGTAAGTATAGTAGGGGTATTGGTTTGTATTCCTTTTATATGGATGATCTTTGAGTATGCACACTTTATTAATGTGGACAGCGAAGAGGCTATTAATAATGCCTTTAATCCGAGACAGGAAATATTAGCAGCACAAACAATGCGAGGACGAATTTTAGCATCAGACCATACAGTGCTTTCAGAAACGGTTATGAATTCTTATGGAGAAGAAGAAAGATCATATCCATTTGATAATTTGTTTGCACATGTAGTAGGATTTTCTACGAATGGGAAGCAAGGAATTGAATGGTTAGCCAATTACCAGTTGTTACAATCGGATATTTCCTTAACAAGTAAAATGGAGAACGAATTCAATGGTCAGAAGAACCCAGGCAATGATGTGGTGACTACTTTAGATATGGGTTTGCAACAAGTTGCAAGTAATGCCTTAGGAATTTATCAAGGGGCTGTAGTGGTACTAGAGGTACAAACGGGAAAAGTACTTGCGATGGTTTCTAAGCCGGATTTTGATCCTAATGAGATTCAAGTGATTTGGGAAGATTTATTAGCAGATCAAAATAGTAGTGTTTTATTAAATAGAACGACACAAGGACTATATCCACCTGGTTCTACTTTTAAAGTCATAACGTCTTTAGCCTATTTACGAGAAAATAATAATAACGTAGCTAATTTTCATTATCAATGTAATGGTTCTCTTACCATTGATGGGGAACGAATTACTTGTTATCATGGAACGAGTCATGGAAGTTGTACGTTTGCCTATGCTTTTGCAAAGTCATGTAATACTTCTTTTGCTAAGATTGGATTGGAGCTAGATAAGAATATAGTAAATACTGCGTTGGAGAAATTATATTTTAATCAAGAGTTGCCTTTGCAATTAAGTTCTAATAGTAGTAAAGTAACGATTAACGATATGTCAACAAGTGAAGAAGTATTGCAAATGTCAATTGGACAAGGCACGTCTGTGGTGACACCAATTCATATGGCTATGATTACTAGTTCCATTGCTAATGGAGGAGTTATGTTGCAACCATACTTTGTAGATCAAATCATAGATGCCGAGGGGCGCTTGGTAAAGGAGTATCAAGGGAAAGTATTAGGACAAGTTATGACTGTAGAAGAAAGTACTACTTTGAAGGAATTAATGGAAGAAGTTGTGGAAATAGGAACAGGAACTAGATTGAAAGGATTGTCTTATACGGTGGCAGGAAAAACAGGATCCGCAGAATATAACACGAATCCTCTAGATAGTCATGCTTGGTTTATTGGATTTGCTCCAGTGGAAGAGCCAGAGATTGCCATTGCTATTTTAGTAGAGGGGGCAGGTTCTGGTGGTGACTATGCTGTGCCTATGGCAAAGCGGATATTTGATGAATATTTTGACTAGTGATGAGGAATAGTAAAGGGAGAGAAACGTATGAAATTTTTGAAAGATTTGTACTGTGAAACTCATTTACGTAAGAAACGAAAATGGATTCAGTGGAAGCTAACTCATAACAAATTTCAATTAAATCTGTATATAATTGCTTTAGGATATCAAACAGATCAATTGGAGATGATGCACGTTTCATACTTACGCCAAGAGTATTATAAGAAGAATCCTCCCTATGTAGTTGGCATTGCTGACACAAAAGAGGGAGCGTTTCGAGTAGTTCAAGCAATGGTGCAAGAAGTCTATGAACGAACAGGTACTGCTAATATAAAGAAATATCTATTAGATAATAAGGAGTAAGTATGCTTGCAACAGGAATGATTTATCTGAAAATTGCAGGAATGATAATAGGAGGAATCCTATGCATTATTCTATTGTTACTGTGTGCTGTTTTGTTTCTGCCTGTTCACTATGAAGTGCAATTTAAGTATGATACACTAGCATACATAAAGATAACGGGTAAATGGTTCTGTTCCATGTTACGATGCACCTTTGTGTATGATGAGCTAGGAATTACCATAGTACGATTACTAGGAATACCACTTTATCGCTCTGATAGGGTGAAGAAACCAAAGAAACCAAAGAAATCAAAGAATGCAAAAAGAAATCCTAAAAAAGAAAAAAAAGAAGAAGTGATAGAGTGTTCGAATACCACAGAAACGTTACATAAGAATACATCCTATAGTAGAGTACAAAGAGAGCTTTCGTTTCACAATGAAAATAGACGTAATGAGACTAAAGGAGAGTCCAAGAAGGAAGAGAAATCTAATAAAAATCTGCTAAGCAGGATAATTGCCTCTTGTCAAGGAAAAATACAACGTGGTATAATAAAGTGTAAAGAAATATGGAAAACTATAGTGGATACCATTCGTAATCTAAAAGCAATTTTAATGAGGTTCACTGAGAATATTACGTATTATAAAGAAATTTGGAATCAGGAAGAAACGAAGATTGTACTACATTTGTTTGGACAGCAGTTATGCTATTTGTATCATAAAGTAAAGCCTAAAAAAATATTGTGTAGTGTTGAATTTGGTGCAGAGGATCCTGCCACTACGGGAGAAGTGTTAGCTTATGGGAATATGATACTTCCCTTTCTTGGTAAAGAGATAAGAATCATACCTTATTTTGAGGAAGAGGTCTTACGAGTAAATGGTAAGATAAAAGGGCATATACGAATGATTTCGTTTCTAAGAATACTCGTGGTGCTGTATAGAAGTAAAGAATTAAGAGAAGTGATAGGATTGTTAAATAAGAAGGAGATTAAGAATGGCAGAAAATAATAAAAATCATATGGTAGATTCCCTAATGGGTGGAATGGAAAGTTTTTTGTCTGCAAAGACAGTAGTAGGAGAAGCTACAAAAATTGATGATACTATTATCTTACCCTTAGTAGATATTAGCTTTGGTATGGGAGTTGGTTCTTCGAATCAGGACAAAAAGAATACAGGAGGAGGTGGTATGTCAGGAAAAATATCACCATCAGCCGTCTTGGTTATTAAAAATGGACAAACAAGGTTAGTAAATGTAAAGAACCAAGATACCATAACGAAAGTAATTGATATGGTACCTGATTTGTTAGATCGCTTTACTAATAAGAAAGAAGACGAGTTAAAAGACGAGGAAGTAGTAGATGTGGCATTCCCGGACGAGAAATAGAGAAAAGTAGAATGAAAGCGTGTTTCCTTGCATATGGTAAAGTAAGGAACATGCTATTTTTGTAAGCATAGGTTTGGAGTGTTATTACGAGAAGAATTATTGGTTTTATGTTATTTTTTACAGGAGTAGGAATGTTAATTATGCTTGTATTGTCCAATCGTTTTATAGGGATTTTTATAATTGGCATCTTATTGTTGTTAGGGTATAATTTATATAGTTGCAATTAATATAGTATGATACGTTAAAAGGTAGGATAAGTGAAATGATAATTACAAGGATTTCACTTATCCTACCTTTTGAATAAAACGACTGTCTCTGTTTCATTAAGCACGTTCTACTTTGTTAGATTTTAAACAAGAAGTACAAACGTGTAATTTCTTAGCTGCTCCATTTACTTTACATTTAACGCTTTTCACATTGGATTTAAAAATACGGTTTGATCTTCTATGAGAATGGCTGACAGCATTTCCAAAATGAACGCCTTTTCCACAAATATCACACTTTGCCATTGTAACACCTCCTAAATTAGACTAAGTCATATTGACCCGTAACATTGATTATTCTATCAGATATTGATAAAAAATGCAAGTTGATTTCATACATTTCTTAATTATCTTTTTAATTAGACCGATTTAGTGATCGGGTAAATTTTCTCGTGTGGTATTACCACGTAGAAATAGGGAAGTAATCTTACCAATATAACGTAAGGTGCTTAATTCACGTTGCGTCCAAACTCTATTACTAGAACAATCATCTAGTCCGATGAAGAAAGATACATAATCATCTTTTTTCACATGAGCGTGAGCAAATGATTGAATTCCTTGCTTAGACATAATATAAAATACATCTTGTTTATCAAACAAAGCCTCGTCTAATCTATTAGAATACACTAAGCGAGAACGAGCACGAGAGAAAAGTTCTGCGAAAAAAACAGCAGGCGTATTCTGTAAATCTACCATACCAGAAGGGGTGCCATAAGAACACCATTCATAAGTGTTTGTGTAAGTGATACCCTCATCAAAGGTTTCTATAATATAGCAACGATCTGCCTGATACTTTTCGCCTATATAACCAAGTACTTGATCCATTACTTGTGCAGAATCATAATCTTGGTAGAGCAATTCAAACATTGAGCTAATTAAATCATGGTCTAAATAGGTACTTACTGCACGATTGATACTATCTATATTTATCATATGATTAGTTGTATCCATAAGAGTCGCTACATAAGTAGAGTGACAATTCTTACCTTTTGCTTTTGATTGATAGAGAGCTTTGTCAGCAGCTTTATACAATTCTTCATAAGAGGTTCCAACATCTATGGAACAAGAGATACCAATGCTAGTAGAAACATTATAATTTTTATAATTCCCTTTGTAAGTTAGACGACATTGCGCGGCAATGGCGTCTGCTTTCTTTTCGATAATAGCTATGTCGGCAATGTCATCCATAAATACCATGAATTCATCTCCACCAGCTCTAGAAACAATGTCATTTTTACGAAAAATAGAGCGAAGTTGGTCGGCAATATCTTTTATAACTCCATCCCCTACTAAGTGCCCTAGATTATCATTAATGACCTTGAAATCATCAATGTCAATCATCAATAAAGCACAATGAGTTATCTTGTCATAAGAATCTAACTTTTCCTTCATAAGGTATTCGCCACTGACTTTATTATAACATTGCGAAAGAAGATCTAATTGAGAGCGAGCTTCTAATTGCTTTTGGTCATGGATATCTAACCCCTTTCCTACAGCAAAAACAGGAGAGCTATCTGTACTGCAAATAATGCGATAGATTAACTTATAATAACGATATGTTCCGTTTTTTTGTAAGACACGAAGTTCAATATCAGAATTTCGTCCAGATTTAAAATTATCTATTAATTGCTTGTACAATGATGAGTCATCATGGTGAATAAATCCATCTTCCATGGCATTTGTAACGGGTTTTGAAATACGATACGTACCAAAATGATTATAGATTAAATTGCCATAATATTGAATTACATCAGTACGTAAGTCTAGTACAAAGAACCATTCGCTAGATAATTCGACAATGGTGTTAAATAATTTGCGATCAGAATATTTGTTGTGGAAATAATAATCTGATTCATCATCTGATTCGTCAAATTCATTTCGTAGGTCACGAGTAAAACCTAGCACATAATCAATATCTTCGGAAGAGGTTACCCGAGATAGTGTGATTTCGCAAGGTATTTCCGTTCCGTCTAGTGTGCAATGCAACCAATAAAATGTAATGTGTCCTACTTTAAAAGCGTAATTAATATGACGAAGTGCTAATTCAGAACTTAGTATACCATTTGGTTGGTATTCAGGACTTAATTTAAAAAAATCGTCTAAGTACTGTTGCTTAGAGTCTAGGTTGAATAAGGTAGCAGCACGTTGGTTACAAAGAATATTTTCTACTTGTGGAGTCCATAGATTAAGTGCTAATGGATTTACTTCGCATATAGTCTCAAAAGAAATGGGAATGTTATTGAAAGAAAAATCTCTTTCAGTTCGCGTTTTTTTGATTACATTACTAATATTTGTTAAAGTAAATAATACCATTAACTTAGAAGAAGGTGTTTTGTAGGTTGTAGCATTTACAAGCATAGTATAACATTCTTCTTTATGATTGCATAAGTCAAAAGTTGCATCATAAGAACCAGAGGTTAAAGTTTCTTTAATTGCAAAGGTAATATTTTCGAATATATTTTTATTTTTAATTTGAAGTTTTTTAAAGTAATAAGATAGATTTTCTTGTAGTTGTAAAATGGAATCACAATTCCAAAAGTGTAACATAGATTGATTACAAAAATGTAAAGTACCTTTTTTTTCAAAAAGTAAAATGGGGTTTGGGATACAATCTAGTGTTTTTAAGAACGTATTATGTAAGTTTTCCATGTATTCTCCTTCAATTATAAGTAGGAATAGTTACTATTCGTAATATCATATCATTTGAAGGTAAAAAATTCAATAGTAGATTGGAAAGAAAATTCATAGTTTATGGAAGTGGATAGTGTGAAGAATGAATTCTTACAAAGAAGATAGAAAAAATGATTTACTTGGTATAGGAAAAAGTGATATAATAATGTATTCCTAAAGGAATCCGAAAGAATATAGATGAGATTAGGTAGTGTGAAGAAAGAAAATGGTGAAATAATTGAGTGTAGCAGATCATATTTTTAAAAATATGTGTGAAGATATTATAGAAAATGGAACGAGTACAGAAGGTGAAGAAGTACGTCCTGTATGGGAAGATGGTTCGAAAGCGTATACGATTAAACAATTTGGTGTAGTAAATCGATATGATTTATGTAAAGAGTTTCCACTCCTTACATTTCGTAAGACGGCAGTAAAGAGTGCTATGGATGAAATCTTGTGGATTTGGCAGAAGAAATCCAATAACATTAAAGAATTAAATAGTCATATTTGGGATAGTTGGGCAGATGAGCAAGGATCTATTGGGAAAGCTTACGGGTATCAGTTGGGAGTTGAGCATTCTTATAAGGAAGGTATGATGGATCAAGTGGATCGAGTAATTTACGACTTGAAACATAATCCATTTAGTCGACGAATCATGACTAATATTTATGTGCATGAAGATTTACATCAGATGAATTTATATCCATGTGCTTATAGTATGACGTTTAATGTAACACAACGTAAGGGCGTGGATAAGCTTATATTAAATGCAGTGTTGAATCAAAGGTCGCAAGATATTTTGGCAGCTAATAATTGGAATGTAGTACAATATAGTGTGTTGTTACATATGTTTGCTCAAGTATGTAATATGCAAGTAGGTGAATTGGTTCATGTGATTGCGGATGCACATATTTATGATAGACATTTGCCAATTGTGAAAGAATTAATTGAACGACCTATGTATGACGCCCCAACATTTTGGATGAATCCCGAGATTCGAGATTTTTATGAATTTACTACTGAGGACATACGAATTACTAATTATCAAGCAGGAGAACAGGTGAAGAATATTCCTATTGCGATTTAAGCATATCATGGTATAGAGTATAGAAGAAATTCCAAGGTCGCAAGGTTAACATTGACCTATATAGCTAGTGATAAGAAGGAGAATGAGATGAATGTAATTGCAGCAGTAGATTCTAATTGGGCAATTGGCTACCAGAATAAATTATTAGTAAGTATTCCAAACGATATGAAATTTTTTCGTTCGGAGACAAAAGGGAAAGTAGTAGTTCTTGGACGAAAGACATTAGAAACCTTTCCAGGGAAACGCCCACTAGAACAACGTACCAATATTATTTTATCAACAGATAAAACATATGAAGTAAAAGGGGCAACTGTGGTACATAGCGTAGAAGAATTGCTAGAACAATTGAATCAATACCCTACTGAAGATATTTATATTATTGGAGGGACAAGTGTATATGAGTTGATGTTGCCTTATTGTAATACAGCTCATATAACAAAGATTCATCATGCATATGCTGCGGATAGTTATTTTCCTAATTTAGATCATATGGAGGAATGGGTCGTTACAAGAGACAGTGAGGAGCAGACTTATTTTGATTTAGAGTATCAGTTTTTACAATATGAAAAGAGAGGGAATGAATAAATGTTAGATATTACAATAATAGAATCAGCGAATAAAAAGACGAAACCAGAAGCAGACAATCCGTTAGTATTTGGAACCATATTTACAGACCATATGTTTGTAATGGATTATGAAGCAGGAAAAGGGTGGATTAATCCAACAATTATGCCTTATCAACCACTGCAGTTAGATCCGTCTACTATGGTATTTCATTACGGACAAGAAATGTTTGAAGGGATGAAAGCATATAGCGTAGCAGAGGGGAGACCTCGTTTATTTCGACCTGATAGAAACATGAAGCGTGCCAACGCGACGAATGAGCGAATCTGTATTCCTACGATTCCAGAAGAAGATTTTATACAAGCTTTAAAAGCGATTGTTACCATCGATCAAGAATGGATTCCAACGACAGAAGGAACCTCATTGTATATACGTCCATTTATTATAGCTACAGACACTTGCTTGGGTGTAAGACCATCGAATACATATAAATTTATAATTATTCTTTCCCCAGTGGGGGCTTATTATCCAGAAGGGTTAAAACCTGTGAAGATTTGGATTGAAGAAGAATACGTAAGAGCGGTAAGGGGGGGACTAGGAGAAGCAAAGGCAGGTGCCAATTATGCAGCAAGTTTAAAGGCACAAGAAAAAGCTCATGCAGCAGGATATTCCCAAGTACTTTGGTTAGATGGAGTAGAGCAAAAATATATTGAAGAAGTAGGTGCTATGAATATTTTCTTTAAAATTAATGGAAAAGTAATTACTCCTTCTTTAACAGGTTCTATTTTAGCAGGTGTAACGAGACAAAGTTGTATTGAATTGTGTGAGTCTTGGGGGTATACCGTAGAGGAGAGAAAGATAACAGCACAAGAGTTGTTAGAAGCTGGTAAGAATGGAACACTAGAGGAAGTATTTGGTACAGGAACAGCAGCTGTGATTTCTCCTGTAGGCTGGTTACGCGAAAAAGAGGAAGAGATTATGGTACAAGACGGAGGAATAGGAGAATTAAGTCAACGTCTATATGATACCATTACAGGAATTCAATTAGGAAAGATAGAAGGTCCAAAAGGTTGGTCCGTTGAAATTTAGTAGAAAACTTATGAAAAATAAAGTGTGGTGATTACGTGGAACATATAATTGATCAATATATTAAAGAAGACTTTCGATATTATAAGGGAAACTTCTCTTTTTCTTGTATGACTCTTACCATAGAAGTGGTAGCAGGAGATGTATGTAGTGGAACTTTTGAATTCATTAGTGATACCGTAGTACCAGAGGAAATTTTAGTGCAAACCACCCATGACTGGGTGAAATTAGAAGTAGAAGCTTCTTATGAATCCAAGGTGAGATTTCGTTATACAGTAGAAGTGGATTTTTTTCATTCTAATATAGTGACTACAGGGGAGATATTAGTATTAACCAACATGGGTGAATATAGTTTGACCTATGTGATTCAAAAGCAAAGAGAACGAATTGTGGTCCATGATACAGTGATTACAACATTATTACAATTTGCAGAGTTTGCGAAGAAGAATTGGAAAGAAGCCGTTTCTATTTTTTATTCTAAGGCGGGAGAATTATTTTTTCAAGAATTGGGTAGTGAGGTAGAAATAGCGTATGGCCTGTTTTCTAGTATTTATGGTCATGCAGGGAATGTAGATGAATTTCTCATTTACTTGAAAGCTAAAGATGAGATGCTGTACTTTGTTGTAGAAAAGCCAGCTATTTTAACCCTTCAAAATGCTGCAATGAGACAAGTAGTAACCATACTAAAAGAAGGATATGGTGAGGTTCATGTTCATGTCTCTGCTAGTGATAATTTTATTATGGTTGCACAGAACTATTTAACAGAGGAACATTTTATTTCGAATGAGTGTAGCTTGCAATATACGTTTAATCTGGCGAAATTGAAGAAAGGATTGAATCAAGGTATTATTTCTCTTGAAACAGATTACCATACCATTGAAATTCCTGTATCAGTGCAAGTTCCCCTAGATCAAGTAATTGCAGAATATTCGAAAAGTGTAAAATCTCAAATCGTGGCAATCATGAAGTTATACATTGCATATCGGATGCGAAAAATCGAACGAAAAGAATGGTTTGATTCCTCAATAGAAATTATTGAGGAATTATTAGATGAGAAACCACAAGACTTATTAACACAGCTATGTCAAGTACAATTATTAGTGGTGAATGGACGAAAAAATGAAGCGACGTGGTTACTAAATGCGTTAAAAGATCGAATAGGATCTGGTCAAATTTCTGAAGAATTTTACAGTTATTATATGTATTTATCTACTCTTACAGAAAGTGATGAAGAATATATTTTATCAGCTACGGCTAAGATTTCTATTTTATATGAGCAACATTCAACTTTTTGGGTAGCATGGATTTTATGTTACATGAAAGAAGAATACCAAAGAGATTTGGCTGGGAAGCTAGAGTTTTTAAAAAGGCATGGATATGAGGGATGTAATAGTCCATTATTGTATCTAGAAATTCTGCAAATCTACAATAACAATCCAGGACTACTAGAGAGGTTAGATCAATTTGCGTTAGAAACTATTTATTTTGGCATGAAATATAAATGGATAGAACAAAGGCTATTTGATCGAGTGCAAGAATTAGCAATTGAAATTATGGAGTATTCTAAAATAACAATCGCTATTTTAATTTATTGTTACGATAAAGAATATAACGTAGAAGTATTACATACCATTTGTAGGATTTTAATTCGAGAAAATTTAGTTGGGGAAGAGCATTACAAATGGTATATGCTTGCAGTAGAACAACAAGTAAGAGTTACCAATATCTATGAACATTATATGTCATCTATGCCCATAGATAATTGGGATCAAATTGCAAAACCTGCGCTCTTATACTTTGCCTATAGTAATCATTTGCCTTATGAACAAAAGACTTTATTGTATTTATATGTGTTAGAACATCAAGAAGAATTATTAGAAATTATGGATGTATACGAAGTGCAAATGAAAGAGTTTGTAGTAGAGCAGATTCAATTAGGACGAATTAGTGATAAGTTAGCTATGCTCTATGAGTTGGTAGTGACCACAGAAATGTTAACAACACAATTAGCTGAATCTTTAGTAAAGATTATTTTTCAAGAAGAAATAGTGGTATTAGATTCTAATATTAAGAATGTAATTGTGGTACATGAAAATATTCTAGAGGAATCTATATATCCTGTAATAAGGGGACAAGCACTTATTACTATATATCATTTGAATGCTAAGATCATGTTAGAAGATCAATATCAGAACCGTACCATTGCAACTCACACAATGAAAAGGGATCGTTTATTAAATCCCAAAGAATGGTATCAGATGATTCTTACGTATGCAGTGGTTAGTCCATACTTAGATTGGTATCTAGCCAATGAAGTAACAGATTGTAGCAAGATTACGATTAAAAATGTACTAAGTATTGCACGTTTAATTGGAAGTGAACAAATTTCCATGAAATGGAAGGGAATAGTAAGAAAATATCTTGCTACATTTTATTATGAGCATGATATGATTGAAGAGCTAGATCAAATGATTGGTCAGTTAAAGAGAGAACAGACGGATTATGCAGAGAGAAAAGTATTTTTACAATACATGATTAAGCGGGGATTTTATGATCAGGCATATGGAATCTTACAAGATTATGGTTGTGAAGCACATGAAGTGAAGTTGTTAGTTAGACTTTGTAAGAGAATCTTAGGTGCGAAGGAAATAGAATATGATGCAGTAATTTTAGAAGTTGCATTTTATGCGTATAGAAACCAAGAATATGATAGAACATTACTAGGGTATTTAGTACAATATTACGCAGGTGATTTTCATACCATGAAACAATTATATTTTACTTGTATGCAACATGGAATTGATGTTACAAAGCTTGCAAAAAGAATTATTTTAAGAATATTATTCTGTAAATGGAATGAAGAAGATCATGATATTATTTATAATGATTACTTGAAATCAGGAGCAGAACAAGCTTTTGAAGTTGCGTATTTAAAGTATGAAGCCCTATTATATTTAGGGGATGAGAAAGCTGTTATTACCACAGTTGTAGAAGATTGGTTACGATACTATCGCCTAACAAGAAACGGCAGAATCATTCCATTAGGTATTATTAAATATTTTGCCACCAAAATAGATATGCTAAAAGAAGTAGAGCAACAATTAGTTGTAGAATTGGTAAAACCTTTAATTGAAGAAAAAATTTATTTTCCATTTTTTAAGGGATTTGCACATTTGTATGAGCCGATTTCTAATTTTTCGGATGATACTATGGTGGTTTATCAGTCTACTATTTCGAATAAGGTGTCTATCTATTATAATGAGATAGAAGAGGTGGATACGAATAAACCATACAAAAAAATTGAACTAAATCCTATGTTTGGACAATTTTACGTACAGAATTTTCTACTATTTTTAGGAGAAGGTATTCAATATTATATTGTAGAAGAACAATATGGTGTAGAGGTAATTACAAAGCGTGATACAGTGACCATTTCTAATCCTCAAGAAGTGGAAGTGATTGGGGACGTAAGAAGTCGCTACCATATGCTTAATAAAATGCAATTGCACTTTTCTAAGAAAGAAACAGAGCTATTTGAAAAAGAAGTGGATGATTACTTAAAAAGAGGGTATTTGTCAAAAAAATTATTTGATATTTTATAAGGATTAGGAGAAGATAACATAATATGAGAATACAATCGAAGATTGTAGTGGGGTATCATCTAGGAAATTATACATCACAAATTAGCTATTCTTATTTAACAGAAGAAGAAACCGTTACCTTGCCTCGTGAGCGAGGGAGCATTCCTACGCAATTGTGTAAAAGAATTGGTATGAATCAATGGTTCTTTGGGGGAGAAGCAAAGAGAATGGCTGGTAATACAGATGTTATTACGGTAAGCCATTTGTTGGAACAAGCTTTATTAGGTAGCGTTATTCAGGTAGACGGCAATGCATATCAAGCGAAGGATTTATTAGTTGTATTTATACAAAAAAGTATGGAATTAATTAAAATGGAAGCTTCCTATGAACAAATCCAATTATTTGTTATTACAGTAGAAGAATTAAATGAGCAAATGATTCGATTATTAGACGAGATTGTTGTAAAATTACCGATTCGAAAACATATCATTATGTACCAAGGAAAAGAGGAGGCCTTTTTTCATTACATTATCAAAGATCCTACAGTTTGTATGAATCAAGTATTATTAGTAGATGGAACAGAAAAACACCTTAAGATATTTCGTCTAGAAATGGATCAAAACATCACACCCGTAGTTGCTTTTGTTGAGAAAACAGAATATACTTTTTTGGAAACGAGCGACGAAGGGATCGGTAAAAGTGGTTTACAATATGATAGTAAGAAATTAGACCAAGAATTATTGATATTACTAAAAAAACTGTTAGAAGAGCATGAAATATCAGCACTCTTTTTGTTTGGAGATTTTTTTATTAGTCAATGGTGTGAAGATACACTTGCTTATTTAAAAGAACCTTATAGAATAACGCAAGGGAAAGAAATAGGAAGTAGTGATCGTTATCGAAAGGTATTTATAGGGAACAACCTTGTAAGTAAAGGGAATTGTTATTTTGCTAAGAATATGATTAAAGGAAATCGTGTAGAAGAACAATATATTTTTCTTGGAAACGATAAATTAAAATCTGACATTTCTATCCAGACTATGGAAAATGGAAATGTTATTATAAAAAAAATGTTAGAGGCAGGTAGTATTTGGTATGAAGCTAGCTGTAATATAGATTTTATTATGCATCAAGATTTAGAATTACGCTTTTTTATAGAAATGTACCAACTGAAAGAAAAACGTATTGTATCTATGAAATTGGCTGGAATGCCAGCTAGACCACCAAGAACCACGCGTATTAAGGTGAGAATGCGAATGATTACGGAAAGTTTAGTAGAAATACAAGTGGAAGATTTGGGATTTGGCAATTTGTATCCTTCGTCTAAATTAGCTTGGAATGAAGAAATTGAATTGGAATAGGACTCATGATGATAAAAAGCTTAAACAAGATAAATAATAAGAGTAAAAATAATGAATTAGAGCCATGCAATTTGACAGTGTGTGCAGGAACCTATGCAACAGTACCCTATTACTATGAGGGGTCAGAGGTTGCTTTTTGGTCAATTGAAGAAATCTGTTATTACATTACTGAAAATGCCTGCTTAATTGATAAGACCTTTGCAGATTTACGTTTAGTGGAATGGATTGCACAGGAATGCACTCTATTAGATATGGCAAAAGAATTACATAAGTATATGAATAAAAAGGATGCTGTGGAACAATTTGTTCGCATTATCCTAGAGAAGATGCATTATATTTCGCCAAATGAAATCGCAGAATTGCTACGTGTAATACATGGCCAATTAGGTGTGGATACGATTGCAACAGAAAAAGGGCGAGCAGATTACTTCTTAGAAAAAGGGCGAAAGCGAAAGGCAATAGGGATTTACAGAACGATTATGTATCAAATAGAAGAACAGAATGTATTATTAAAATCACAAGTAATACACAATTTAGGAGTAGCATATGCACAACTATTTGAATTTGAGAAAGCAACGATTTGTTTCTTAGATGCTTATCAATTAACGAATCAAAAGATACATTATTTAGCTTATTTATCTGCTATGAGAATGCAATTAAAGGAATCAGAGTACGTAGATTTTATTGCTACACAACAAGATAAGTATGAATGGTCAATGGAATTTGAGCAGATTATGAGTAAGGCTGTAGTAGAGTATGAGAAAGATCTAGAACTGATACAATGGTGTAAGCACAAAGCTTATCGGGGAACGAAAGCTTATGAAGACTTTATAGAAGTATTACAAGAAGAACTAATGAGGTTACAAGAAGAATACAAAAGAAATGAAGGTTAGAAAGGAGGGTTATAGTGAGTTTTCTAAAAAAAATATTTAAAAGAAAAGAAATAGAGATTGATCAAGAGCAAGCCCAACAAGATTACGAAGACTTAGAGCTGTTGATTGAACAATTAGAAGAAAGAGCGGATATATTATCTCCGCAGGAACGGGAAGAATATGTAACGGAATGTTTACAACATATGCAAGAAGCAGCTACAAAAGTAGAAGAATTGACTCTTATATATACCGATGTTACATTACATTTAACCGATATTGAAGAATTAGATCGTTTACCAGAAGTAGAAAAACATTCCTTAAGAGAGAGTGCTAAGAAAATTCTAGCATTAAGTGAAGAACAAAATAGACCAGTAGCAAAAGAAAGGCGGGTTGTTTTAACAAAAAAGCAGTTTTATGCTATGGAAAAATTGCAAGATGAAATGCCAACGCCGTATAATAAATTAAAAGAATGTGAGGAATATCAAGAATTAATTAAACAAGATTTAAAAAGATTAGGTGTAGAAAAGGTAGCGTATACTTATCGAAAAGAAGAGCTAGATGCCATGTTATATAATACAAGAGGTATGTCAATTACTTGTTTGATAGCATTTGTTGTATGTGCATTTTTTTTGATGTTGTTACAAATTGGCTTAGATATAGATGTTACGATAGGTTACGTTATTGCCATTATGGCAGTTTCCATAGCTGTTACTATTCTATGTGTGAAGCATATTGAGTACAAGAAGGAAAAGCGTATGGTAAGTGCTTCCTATGCTAAAATTGTAAGTCTTCAGAACAAGGTGAAGATAAGGTATGTGAATAACACGAATTTATTAGAATTTTTAAGAGTTAGATATCAATGTGAGTCTTCAAAGATTATGGACGCATTATGGAAACGATATCAGGCAGAATTAATAGAAAGAGAACGCTTTGAACGAACAAAGGCAGATTTGAGTTTTGAAAATAGAGAATTTGCTAAGAAAATAGACGTTTATCCTATACAAGATAAAGAAATATGGTTATCACAAATTCCTGCATTAGCAGATCCTAGAGAAATGGTAGAAATACGACATTATTATAATACACAACGTCAAAACTTACGTGAACAGATACAATTCAATCAAGAAATTGCAGAGAAGATGCATGAAGAAATCAAAAATGTTGCTTTTAAATACCCGGATTCTGCAAAGCAAGTACTAGAAATCATTATGAATTACGAGCGTGAAAGAAAAAAATTGTAAAAAAATGAAAAAAAAACAAAAAAAGTGTTGACAGTTAAAAAAGTGTATGTTAGTATAAACAAGTTGCCACTGAAACACGGACAACAGAACAAGAGAAAGAATCTTGTTACGAACATTGAAAAACGGAACGAAAGTTCTTAGAAGAATTAATTTCTAAATAGTAATGTAACCTTGAAAATTCTAAA
>JAWXVF010000195.1:0-3669 GCA_044425555.1 Eubacteriales bacterium | reverse complement strand
TGGGGATAGAAGGTGCTGCGTGGGCAACCGTCATAGGACAGGGGGTTTCCTTTATTCTTGCCATAAGATATTTTAAAAACTTCAAGTCTTTTCCTCTAAAATGGGAAGAAATAAAACCAGATTCTTTGGTAATGAAAAGAATCTGCAAAATTGGTGCTGCTCCTTTTCTTCAACAAATTGTGATGATGTTGACACAAATTGTGATGAATAATGTGGTGGTTTATTATGGAGGATTGTCAGAATATGGAACAGAAATCCCCCTTGCTTGTGTAGGCATTATCACAAAAGTAAATGCACTCTATATGGCAGTTATGATAGGGATTGCACAAGGTGCTCAGCCATTGCTTGGATATTCTTATGGGGCGAAAAAACCTGGAAAAGTGTTGGAAATTTATTTGCAGTGTATTAAATATGCTTGTTCAATTTCAGTGTTGGTTTTTTTATCCTTTCAGATTTTCCCACGTCAAATATTATCTATATTCGGTGGAGAGGGTGAATTATTTTTCGATTTTGGTGTAAATTACTTCCGTATATTTATGGCGATGACATTCTTAAACGGAATACAACCAGTCACTTTCAATTTCTTTACAGCAATCGGCAAACCTCTCAAAAGTGCCATTATATCACTATCGAAACAATTAATATTCTTAATTCCACTATTAGTGATTCTTCCTACATTTCTTGGGATTGATGGACTTTTATACGCAGGACCTGTGGCTGATAGTTTGGCATTTGCCATCACTGTGGTATTTTTAAGAAATGAAATAAAAGAATTAAAAGAAACAAGAGCGAAACCTTTTCTATAATGCTTCCCTATTAATGTTAGTACTCATGGTTGCACTTGTGGGGGGTAGTGGGTTGCTTGCTTTCAATAAGGTGATTGGTGGAGATCACACAGGTCTTGCACTTGCACCGTTGTCTGTATTACCGAAAGTGCAGAAACAGGGTGTAGGAACAGCACTTATGAAAGAAGCTTATAACATAGCAAAAAAATGAACTATGGATTTTCAGTGGGTTTAGGAAGTGATAAATATTATCCAAGAGCAGGTTATAAAACAGCAAGTGAGTTGGGAATTTTAGCATCATTTGATGTTCCGAAGGAAAACTTTATGGTACTGTTTTTGAATGAAAATCTTTCGTATATTAAAGGTATTGTTGTATATGTGCAAGAACTATTCGAGGGTTAAACTATTTGCTTTTTAATATTATAGAAAGAAGAAAACATTCAAAAAGTTCACCTTGTTGGAGTATTGATAGGTGCAAGTGCTTATTCAAGATTTTGCTAATCAATATTCAGAAATGGTATCTTCTATTGCTTGTTTTGGTGGTTACGATATTAATAATTTTGATGTATCTATGCAAAAAGAAAATGGAAAAGCACAAGGATTGATGATGTTTTTGTAGCAACTAGAATGGGTGAACATTGGAGCAGGTACACTTTATACTCTGTTGGATAATTTTGTATCAGAACATATGATTGTAGAGACAAAAGTTGAAAATCGTAAGAAAAGTTATGTAATCACTGATGTAGGTAAGGAAATGCTTGCAAGAGAGTATAATAGATTACAGATTTTGATTAGTGATTTTGACACAATCATGAAGGGAGAATAATAGCTATGAACACAACCAAAAGATTAATTACCATACAATATACTTATATAAGGAGTTAGAAGAGAAACTTGAAAAATATGCCAATGAGGGGTTACACTTAATAAAAGCGAGTAGCATTTTTGGGACTTTTGAAAAAGTTGAACCACAAACTGAATACCCGAATATTCAAAAGACGATTAAGCCTTTGTATAAGGGGAAAGGGATTCGCTTAGATGTCTATGTAGCTGATGAAGAACATACCGTGTATAATATCGAGATGCAAACTTATGATGCCAAGGAACTTCCACAACGGACACGTTATTACCAAGGGATTATGGATATGGAATCATTGCAACAAGGTTCAGAGTATGAGAAGTTGAATCAAAGTTATATTATTTTCATCTGTACATTTGATTTATTCAGACAAAGAAGTAAAAAATAACGAGAAATTAAGAGGTGACTATATGAATCAAGTTGTGCGAGATCGATTAAATCGAAATGCGGGATATAGTGATGGCATATCACATGGGCGAGAGCGTGGAATAATAGAGTTAATACGCCAAAAAAATGCCAAAGGACTAGATGTTTGGCAGATTAGCGAACACTTAGAATTAGAAGACTCCTATGTGAAAACGGTGATAGAACTCATAGAAGAGAAGGAAGAGTTTAGTGACATGGAGATTTTGGAATATATGAAAAGAAAATCTAAACCAAGCTTATAAAAAGTAGTTGCAAGAATTACTAGTAGACTATGCGTACCAGAAATTACTTTGTTCGTATCAGTGAAGCATTTAGTGCAATGAAAAATGATAATTAGATGTTCCTTTTTTCATTCGTGTTACCTTTTATGGCAATATCAGCAATAGAATCATTCTTTTGTTTTATAACAAGAATAAAAGTGGCATCACCATCCCCATAATCTTCCATTTGTGAGATTACAAAAGCATTTGGGAAGAAATAGTTGCGTACGATTCGATCACCTGATGTGAGTGTTACATTTACTTGCCGATAACAATCAATCTCTTCTGCGGAGGTAAGAGCCCAATCATTTAGTGAGTGGGTAGCATCCTCTTCCTTGGATAAAATACTTCCAACAATAGTTAGTGTACTACACATATCATTTGGTTGAGCTTGATCATCTAGTGATGGATAGGTACTATAAGTTACTCTTCGTGTACACTCTGTGCTAAGCTCAATCGTGTCACACCCTTTAATCGTTACAGAAATAGACATATTATTTACCCACTCTTTCTTTAGAATCTACGACTGACAGCCACATGAGTGGTCGAATCTGTTCGTTGTTTGAGGTGTAGATAGAATTCCCCAAGGCCTGTTTGATCTAAACTTTCACTATATTCAACCACAAATGCGTTAGGAAGCATGAATTCGCGGATTGTGTGTTTAGAGGAAGCTATAGTAGCAACTACATTACGATAATAGTCTAATGCATGATCAGGTAGCTGAGACCATAGTGCAATACTTAAAGTTGGGTCACAAGTAGTAGAATCAAGCTCAAATGGAATAGTCCCCCATACTTTTATATAAGCGCCATGAGTGGCTTCTCTTGTATTAGAATCATGTGGAATTTCTGTACGAAATTGAATATTCTTTACTTGATCTGAATCTAATTCAATTGTACCTTCGCCGATATTTAATGTAAATTCCATTCTATATATCCTCCATATACCAATCATTAACGTAACTTTTATTATAGAACATTTATATCGTTTAATCAAGTAACTACAAGGTGTATTACAGGATAAACTTATAAACTGTTATTCTAACTAAAACAATGCACTTGTTATTTTTTTACACCAACAAAATAAACTTTTTAGTAGAATGAAATGAAATCCTTAATGGTCTAAGAGGAACCCTTCAGTAGATATAATTACCACTTGCCAAGGTATGAATTTTCCACTTGCTTTCAGAGCATTTACAGTAGCATTTTCGATTCCACCACAGCATGGAACTTCCATACGTACCCGTCTTTAGAAACTATCACCATATTCTTAAGGACGATAATTCTATAAAAAACTTTACAAACGCCTTAAATGGGCGTTTTTTTTATGTTTAAAATAC
>JAWXVF010000194.1:0-3675 GCA_044425555.1 Eubacteriales bacterium | reverse complement strand
AGATGCTAAGAGTTGGTTGTCGGTAACAGAGGGAGCGCTTTCTAGCACTGTAGACATTCTGACCTCTATGTATGCTAACTGTGTAACAGGATCCTCTGGATACTTAACACCAGATGATCGCTCGGCAATCTTAGCAGACTTACTAGCATTGCGTGAAGAACTTTATGCAGCAGGGGATGCAGATTATGCGGGAAGAAGTGTATTCACAGGATATCGTACAGGAGTGAGCTTATCCTTTCAGGCAGACACAGAGATTCCGTACACCATTACAGAACAATTAACCCAAAGTGCAGTAGATACCTTTACTTACATTAACACAGGAGATTTATTCTCCTCAACAGGAGATACGACAGAATACGATGTGGCAGCTTACGAGATTGCAAGAATTCGCTTATCTTACGATGACTTAGAGGATTCGGATACGATTCCAACGATTCAAGTACCAACAGGAACACAAGATGCAGATGGGAATGATATATTAGGGCCACTTCAAGTGAATGGTGGCGATGTGGTATCTGAATCTGTGAGTATCTATGATGATCCGTCTCCATACGAATTAATTGCTACAGATCCAACTTATGCAGATAAGATTATCTTTGTTCCAGAAACAGGAGAAATGTTACTAGGAGCTGATGTAAAGGCTGCTATTGAAGCATTACCTAAGACAGACGAAGTAAGAATTACTTACGAGAAGAGCAATTGGGAAGAAGGAGACTTACGTCCAGAACATTACTTTGCTTGTGAAGCAGAAGTAGCAGGACAGACTATTGAATACAATTTAGATCGTCTGCTCTCTACACAAGCACAATTAGACATCACCTTACAATACATTTCTTATGATGTGGGATTCAATCAAAGTATTCGAGTGAACACCTTGGCAAGTGAGTGTTTCACCCATGATATTGGAAGGGATGTGGATGAATTAATTGCTATTACACAAGAAGCATTAGATATGGAAGAACAGATTGCAGATATGCAGAGAAAACTTGCTAGTGATCTTTATACAGATGCTGAAAAGGAAGATTTTCAATTACGACTAGATGCTATGGAAAAAGCGTATGAGTACATTGAAGATAAGTGTCAGAAATTATACGAAGCAAATATTACGAATATGCAAGGGTATATTGACCAAGCAAACCTAGCTATTACTAATTCTGGTAGTCGTTCTGCAAGAGTAGACTTAGTGGAAAGTCGTTTGGATACACAACAGACTACGTTTACAGAGCTAAAGGACGATAATGAAGGGGTAGATATTACAGCTTTAGCAATCAACATGGAAAGTGCAAGCTTATCATATCAAGCGGCATTACTTGCAACAAGTAAGATTATTAGTAATTCCCTTATGAACTTTATCTAATTAAGATGGGAAAAGGAGTAAGATAAATGGTAATAACAACAAGGATATTTGGAGAGATTACAGTAGATGATACGAAGGTAATCACGTTTCAAAATGGTATTGTAGGATTTCCTAAGTTACAAAGATTCTTACTAATACATGATGAAGAAAAAGGGGATAAAGGTGGAATCCGTTGGCTACAATCTCTAGAAGAACCACAATTCGCTATGCTAGTAGTCGACCCCCTTACCATTGTGGAATCTTACAATCCAAAGATAGAAGACGAGTTACTTAAAGTGATTGATATAACAGATAACAGTGAATTGTTGGTCTTAACAACTATGACCATTCCGCATGAGATTGAGAAGATGACTATTAACCTCATGGCTCCTATTATTATTAATGTAGACAATCAACTAGCTTGCCAGATGATTGTAGAAGGAGATTATCTTGTGAAATATCCAGTATATGAAATCTTAGAAGAACGAAAATCTAGAAAGGATGGTGAGTAAGGTGCTAGCATTAACTCGCAAGAAAGATGAAACACTCATCATTAATAACAACATTGAGATTACCGTACTAGAGATGAAAGGTGACCAAGTAAAACTTGGCATTGAAGCACCGAAAGAAATTCCGATTTATCGTAAGGAAGTATATGCACAGATTCAAGAAGAAAATAAAGTGGCAATGAACCTAGAAACAGTTGACACGTTGACAGATTTAATGAAGAACGTGTAATAAAGAGATAGTGGAAGTGGAATAGAAAAAAGAAAATGACTAGAAAGACTTAACATTTTCTTTTTTTATGCCGATATAGATTTAAATAGTATATTATGTAGCAAGGATGTTAGAGATTATTTCACATGGAGGTGTAATATGGGAATTGAACCATTAGGTACGGTGATGACATTGCAGATGCAATCAGCACCAAAAGCGGTGGAAACACCAAAAGTAGAAGCAGTAGATAAAGATGCTTCACAACCAGCAACAGTTGATATGACAACGCCAACTGTAGTAGCAACAAGTGAGTCGGACAAGGGGAATTCAGGCGAAGAGCAAGAACAGCAATACCAAGCAGACCACGAGAAGGTTAAGAATGCAGTAGAACAGATGAATAAGAATATGAATCAATCAGAAGCTGTGTTTGGGTTCCACGATGATACGAATCGTATCACTATTAAGATTGTGGACAAGGAAACGAAGGAAGTAATCAAGGAAGTTCCACCAGAGAAGACTTTAGATATGATATCGAAAGTTTGGGAAATGGCAGGAATATTAGTAGACGAGAAACGATAGGAGGATGAAATATGTCATCATTACGTGTATCAGGGATGTTCTCTGGATTAGACACAGATTCCATTGTGCAAGCACTAGTAAGTGCGAAGACAGTGAAGGTAGACACATTAGAGAAGGAGCAGATGCTATTAGAGTTACAACAAGAGAAATGGCAGGAAGTGAATTCTAAAATATTTGATTTTTACAATTCGACATTAACTACTATGAGAAATAGTGCGGCTTATACGCAAACGGTTACGCAAAGCTCGGATGAAAGTGTATTGAATATTACATCAGGAACAGCATCTACCAATGGGATACAAACAGCAGCAGTAACACAATTGGCTAAGGCAGAATACTTAACAGGAGCAGAATTAAAGACTGCTGGCAGTGGATCAGTATCAGGTTCCACCAAGCTAAGTGACCTGAGTAGTTGGGGAACGGACGGATTTTCAGATGGAACCTTCTATGTACAAGCAAGTAAAACAGCAGCAAGGGTTGCCATTACTATTGATGAGAATACGACTATGGATGATTTGACTTCTCAATTATCTAAGGCAGGTGTAACGGCAAGTTTTGATTCTGAGAATGGAAGATTATTTATTAGCTCTAACTCTACAGGGGAAGCGAATTCCTTCTCTTTCGTAGATGGGGATGGCAAACTATTGGATGACCAAGATGAGACGGGTGGATATGCACTATTGTCAGGGCTTGGACTTACAGAAGAAGAAGGAGAAGGTGGTGCAACAATAGTAGCAGGACAAGATGCTAAGGTATTGTTAAATGGGGCAGTATTTAGCTCTTCTACCAATGCGTTCGCTGTAAATGGTTTGACTTTCACTGTTTCGGGTTTATCAGAGAAGGTTGGGGATGTCTATAACGAAGTAAGTATTAGCACAGAGACTAATTACGATGGAATCTACGATTCTATTAAGAATATGATTAGTGAGTATAACGAATTGGTGAATGAGTTATCATCTCTTTATAATTCAACTTCAAGTAGTTTGATGCCACTTACGAGTGAAGAGAAGATGTCTATGACAGATTCGGATATTGAATTGTGG
>JAWXVF010000193.1:0-3698 GCA_044425555.1 Eubacteriales bacterium | reverse complement strand
CAAAGGAGAACTTACCTTTACATATCGTTTTGGAGCAAGTGGATAAAGGGAACCTCTTAAAAGTTCTATTGATAGGAAAAAGTTAAGAGAGGTACCCTTTTGTGCAGTCTCCAAAGTTTTATAACGATATAGTAAGTGGAATGTCACTTTTAGGAGAAGTAGCCAAAGATGACAAGGAGGTGGAGGTTAAGCACTATGTTATTTCCAAGTTTAGATAATATAATTGTAGTAGTTAAATACAATAATCAAACAAATTACTATGTAAGTGATCGGAATTTATGGGTACTGAATTATCAATTATTATCTGAAGCATATAGCAAGAAAGGTTTTAAAATTGATATTAATATGTGCTATAACGAAAGATGTGGAATACAAATTTTGGATTATGGCAATTGCAATGCTTTTTTAAAGAAAATGGAAATTTACAAAACAGATATACTTGAAATTAAAGAACTATCGGATATGTATAAAGACGAAAATATGGAAGAATGGGCATACCTGTTTAAGCCAAGTTTATACATTGATTTTGATTTAAAAGAACTATATTCTAATTATTCTGAACCATATTCTTTTGAGAACTATTTACCAGAAAATTGGACCAGTAGTACTTCGAATTTCAGGGATAAAATTCCTAACGAATTGTGCTATTGGAAGAATGAAAAAAATCAAGATACTTTTAGTATATATTTTGATCTTAGATAATGAATTAAAGTGAATAAAATGAGGACTGGTTGTCTTGTGATTTATTTTACAAAACACCCAATAAACTTATTATACGAGGAGAAATAATAATGAAAAAAACTATATCTATAATGACTGAAACATTTCAAAACGAAAAAACAGGTGAAAGTGTTGAAGGCGTAACTATAATGGTTGATGGTATGTTAAAAGAGATGTTAAATATAATACAGCATAATAATTCTGAGTACAAAGATAATGTTAGTATTGTTAAAGATGCTTTATTAAAAGGATTGCAATTAATTACAGAAGAATTAAAGTAAAATTGCTCAAACCAATCAGAAGCATCTAAAAAAATGTTATTAAATTATTAAAAGAATATAGTTATGGTTCTATAATCAGAAATGTATATTGTTAAATTAATGTATTGAGGGGGTTTTTATGGATGGTATCATTAGACAATACAGAACACACTTTGCCAAATGGAGTAATTTGCTATTTTTGCGAAGTCATTGAAGCATTGCTCAGAAAAAATAAGAGTATAGATTTTCAAAAACGATATGTTTCAGAAAATAAATATCATGAGATATGTGTTCTAGAGTTTGAGTAGTGCAATTATACTTGGAAAAGCTGGAAAAGAAGGGATAGAGGAAGTTGCAGATAGAGGCAAACTGCAAATAAATCCATTGGGAGAAGAAGTACAAAGCGTAAGAGATGTTTTATCTGCTGATACTACATTAGCTGATGAATTATGGTTTCAAATGCAATCTGCTTTTTATGAAGCTACGCTACCAAATGGGAATAAATTATATTCTTAGTTGATGAAATAGATGGGAAAAAAGGATTAGATTTTCTATTGGAAGATATAGATAGATGGGGGAATAGAACTAATGTTACTATTGAAAATATGCCAAATTTAAATCAAGAAGATTTAATAAAATTGTTAAACGATTCATCTAATAACAAAATAGTTTTAGGGTGGTGCTTTAGTGAGCGTAACGTAAATATTATAAATGCAATAAAAAGTATTTTAAACTAGAATATATAGGGGGTAAACATGATTACAGTAACAATATACAATGACATGAGCAAATATCAATTTTTGCATTTTGAAAATGCATATAATATAGGATGGCACAATAATATAGAAACTCTTAGCTTCAATAATGTGGATTATATTGACGACGTATTTTTAACAAAATTAAAGAAGCATTGTGAGTTTAATCTTAATTTAGAGCGTGGTGGAAAAAGTAAGATATATATGATTGATGGTAAAAAACGTGCAAAAGGATTTGGTGAAATACGTATACTAGATCTCGAAAGAAATATTCGATATGCTTCACCTAATTTAATATACGATGATATTATTGATAAGTTGTACATTCCACCCAAAGAATTTGTAGAAGCTGTTAAACAAGCACCATTGCCAACAGATGCTGAATATATAGACTTTTTATCACGATATAATGCAGAAAATTTATATGGTGAAACCGAAAAAACTGTGGGGGAAGTTAAACAAGTAATTACGGCTATTGAAAATTATGAGATATACGATTATTTGAAAAATAATCCGAATATCCTTAATTGTGTCACAATAAAAGGTTCGCTATTAAATTATACTATAGAAAGTAACAAGCAAAAAGAAGCAGAATTTTTAATCAATCAAGGTATTAATCTTAACACTTTTGACGGAATCGAACTGATTACTGCAATAAATATGAAACTAGAGAGTATTGCTAAAATATTACTAGATGAAAACATTTTTATAAAGTCAGAACTAATGGCAACTAATCCAATTTTTGTAGCAATTTGGGCTCGATTAGAAAATACCATGGAAAGTTTAATCATTAAAAAACCTGAGCTTTTACAAACATATACTAATGAATTTGTTAGAAATTGGACAGTTTTAGATGCAATAAAAATGACAAAAAATGAAAAATTACTTAGTCATTATAACGAAGTAGTAAAAAAAGCTTGCTATAATGAAAATAACTAATAAAAAATGAAATAAAACCTACACCCCACACATTCCCCAATTGCCAAAACTCGAAAAGATAGTATCATTATCATTCAATATACAAAGAATATAGTTTTATGTGGACGATTATATCAAAAAAAGTGACAAGCATGGGACACTTGGCACTTTAGTAATTAATGTGTGATGTGAAGGAGCCAGCATTAGAACAAGACGAATTTGTTAACAATGGATTATGAACAATTTAATGGGTCTTCTTTAGAACCCTTAAAAGTCATTTATCCTTATCGCTATCGAAAGAATCCCCAATCGCTGAAAACAGGGAAGAATTATAGCGAGTGATGGGAAATGTAAGAGAGTTTGCCATAACCCAAGAAGGGAACGACCGATTTGTAGTAAATGGAATTGTTTATAAAATTATAGTAGATATTATGGAAGTGTGTAGGAATAACCCTAAAAGCTTTAAGGAGGAGCTGAAAATAGGTGATAAGCTACTGGATACAGAGCAAAATGTGCTGATGGTAGAAGATACATACTTTGAAGTTTGCGATGTATCAGGAAAAGAAATGCTACTAAAAGGAACCTCTTAAAAGTTCTATTGATAGGAAAAAGTTTAGAGAGGTACCCTTTTGTGCAGTCTCCAAAGTTTTACAATGATATAGTAAGTGGAATGTCACTTTTAGGGGAAGTGGCCAAAGATGACAAGGAGGTGGTCTATGTAAAGCTTGATATAGATGAGGGAGAAGGAGGAACTTACCCTTACCCATTTCGACCAGAAACTGGAAATATGATGTATTGTATGCCACAAGTGGGTACGAAAGTATCACTCTATTTTCCAAACTTTGATGAAAAAAATGCAATGGTAGGAAAGGGAATCTCTTAAAAGTTTTATAAGTATGATATGTTATGAGAGCTACCCTTAATTGCTTTCGAACCAATGGAGAGGAATGTGCAGATACAGCAGATCCATCAAAGAGAGCATTTACAACAGAGCATGGGAAAGGGTTGGCATTACATCCAAGTACGATGTCATTATCAAGCACAG
>JAWXVF010000192.1:0-3738 GCA_044425555.1 Eubacteriales bacterium | reverse complement strand
TGCCATAAGGTGTCATTTACTAAGATTAATTCCGTACTCTTTACACTAGGAATAATTCCCTGAGTTCCTTGAATGATACCCGATTCTAAAAATGGAGTTACTAATTGTGCTTTTTCTTCTTCTGAAAAATACACATTCATGTCACTTAGCACACCTAACTCATATAATTCTAACGCTTTATCTGAATAAGATAAAAATAAGTCCGGCATACTATCTGCATATACAATACCTTTTGCAGCTTCCACCACATCTTCTTCTAATTGTGCCACATTAGCTGTTGCAAAAGTAACCACTTCAATTCCTTTTTCCTTACCTACTCCATTATTAAAGTTCTCTACAATCGCCTCTAACTCTTCCTTTACATTTCCTGCATAATAATGCCAAAAAGTAAGAGTAATCTTAGAATCCGCTGTTATTGTTCCCGTTTTCACTTGCTCTTGATTGGAATCTTGTGAATTAGTAGATCCATTCACACACCCTGTCATTAATACTACCATTAATAGAAGTATAGATATTTTACGAATCATTTGCTCTCCTCTTTTTACATATCATTTACTTTTGTACAATACCTTCATAAATCTAACCTCGTCTATTATATCTCTTTTTTCATAGCAAGTCTATCTTTTCTAATATTTTCTATTTGCTTTCCATTTCTTACACTATTTCATATATCTTAAATAGACTTATACCAATGCATAAGCCTATTTATACTTTTCTTACGTAGCACACATATTGGTATTACATTTTGTTTCGTATTCTCTAATATTCATTTGCACAAGTATTTTTGCATTCACACTCATCTTCTGTCATACATCCACATTCTACTCTTGGTGATTTTGTTTTTACATCTGCACCAAATCGTATTGGTAATTCTATACACAATTTCTGTGTAATTACAAATTCACACGATTGATCACATTCTCCTTGACATTCTGTTCCTGCAGTAATTACAGGTGCCCCACAACAAGCGGTTGTAATTCTCCCTACTTGTGCAAATGGACGAATTTTCACAGGTACACTTAATGTACTTGATTGATAAAATTTTTCTCTACAAGCAATTTCACATTTTAGTTTTTGCTCTTCACAGTAATCTTCTAATTCACATTCTTCACACGATTCTGCTTTGATTTCTCCATCCATTGATTCTTCCATCATTTCATTACTCATATACGATTTTCACCTTTCCCATAGTGTTTATTGAAACACTTCTCTGATTCCCTTACAATAGTATATGAGTCTATCCCTATTCTGTGAATGTAGATTTTATAATTCATACGGTGTAATCTGATACACCATATTTAGCCAATTAGAATAGAGATTATTACAATGTGAACGCCACGTTAAAATCGGTTTTTTCTTAGAATCATTATCTGGATAATAAGCAACTGGAATGGCGATGTCTAACCCTTTTTCAAGATCTCTTATATACTCCTTATGCAAAGTGTAACGATCATATTCTAAATGTCCTGTGACAAAGATTTGTTTCTCATCTTTTGATTTTAGCAATAAGACTCCCGCTTCTTCAGACTCCGCCAATACTAACAAGTCTTTACACTCATGTATTTTCATTGGATTCACTGTAGTATGCCTACTATGTGGTGCTAGAAAAATATCATCAAATCCTCTTACAATAGGATCTTTTCTATGAAAAACCTTATGGGAAAATACTCCAAACAATTTTTGTGATAACAATTCTTTTTCCAACTCAAAATGGTAATACAACCCCGCCTGTGCTCCCCAACAAATATGAAAAGTTGACGTTACATTCGTCTTAGACCACTCCATAATAGTACATAATTCCTCCCAATAATCCACCTCTTCAAATTCCATTTGCTCTACTGGTGCACCTGTAATAATCAATCCATCATATTTTTCCTCTTTTAATTCCTGAAATGTTTGATAAAATTGATGTAAATGATTATGAGATGTATTTAATGATACGTGTGACATCATTTTCATAAAGGTAATATCTACTTGCAATGGAGAGTTTGAAAGGGAACGTAATAATTGTAACTCCGTATCTTCCTTAATAGGCATTAAATTCAAAATACATATTTTCAATGGACGAATCTCTTGACTGAGCGCTCTTCTTTCATCCATTACAAATAAATTTTCTTTTTCTAATATTTCTTTTACTGGTAAATTACTTTGTACTTTAATTGGCATACTTATGTTCCTTCGTTTTCTATTGATATGATTGAATAAGCACTTGGTATTCTTCTTCTGTTAATATAGGAACACCTAAATCATTAGCTTTCTTATTCTTAGAAGAAACTGATGTGGCATCATTATTAATCAAGTATGTCGTTTTCTTAGTAACACTCCCTGTTACCTTACCACCATATCTCTCAATTTCTTCTTTTAGTGCATCACGATTTTCATATTGAATAAGAGATCCTGTGATAACAAATACCATTCCCTCTAGAAACAATTCTTCTTTAGAGTCTACTGCGAATTGCAATTGTACTTCTTTTCTTAAGCGATCAAATTCCTTTCGCTTTTCTACATCTGTAAAATATGCCACGATAGAAGTTCCAATCACCTCTCCAATTCCATCTATAGTACTTAATTCTTCCACAGAAGCTTCTAATAAGGCATCAATAGAATCAGAAAAATATTTTCCCAACATCTTAGCATTCGATGACCCAATATTAGGAATCCCTATACTATAGATGAATTTTGCAAAAGTAGTGCTTCTTGATTCCTCCACGCTTTTGATAATTTTCCTATAGGAACGTTCCCCAAATCCTTCCATTTGGATGATTTCTTCTCTATACTTCTCTAGATAAAACAAATCTGCATACTCTTTCACCCAGCCTTTCGTAATAAACTTTGTCAAGGTAGCCTCTGATAGTCCTTCCATATTTAATCCGTTGCGACTTACTAACAATGCAAATGACTTTACTTTCTTAGCAGAACAGTTAGGATTCTTACAAGTTAGTGATGAAACCTCATTGCTTTGGAGGATTTCTGTCAACTCTTTACAGACAGGACAGGCATCTGGAATTTCTAATTGATTACTTCTAGTTAGATTATTCGCAATTTGAGGAATAATCATATTCGCTTTGTACACTTCTATAATATCACCAATACCCAATTCTAACTGTCTCATCACACTTATATTATGTACACTAGCTCGACTTACCGTAGTTCCTTCTAATTCCACAGGTTCAAAAATAGCGACTGGATTAATCAATCCTGTTCGACTTGGACTCCACTCAATATCTAGTAAAGTGGTTGCTTTTACTTCATCTTGCCATTTAAACGCAATAGCATCTCTAGGAAATTTAGATGTTCTTCCTAGTGAAATACCATAGGCTATATGATTGTAGCATAAGACTAGTCCATCTGATGGAATATCATAAGTTACTACTTCTTTTGCAAAATCTTCTATTCTTTGTAGGAGATTTTTTTTCGTTACTACATAATATGGTACTATAGAAAATCCTTGTTCTTTTAAGAATGCAAACTCCTCTTCTCTTGTAACATATACATCTTCTTCCATTTGCACTAATGCAAATCCATAAAATTCCACTTTTCTAGTAGCTGTTATCTCATTATTTAATTGCCTCACAGAACCACTACATAAGTTTCTTGGATTCTTATATTTTTCTTCAGTTTCTTCTATTTGTTCATTAATCTTTTGGAAATTACCATAAGAAATCACTGCCTCTCCTCGTACAATCAAATTCCCTTTATAAGGAATGCTAAGTGGTAAGTTGTGAAATACTTTTGCAT
>JAWXVF010000191.1:0-3749 GCA_044425555.1 Eubacteriales bacterium | reverse complement strand
TGATGGAGATGGAATTATTGCAGATACGGTCTATCTTACAGGAGATAATATTATAATTCGAGTGCCAATCTATGCAAGAAAGTTGATTATTGATGGCACTACAGTTAGTATTGGTGCAGTGGATGTGGAAGTAGAGGAATTACAAGTAGTCATGGGTAGTACAGGAACAGGAGGTAGTGGTGGTACCATTTCTGTTAACACTTCTAATGGAGAGGCGTATTGGGTAAGTGAACCATATTTTGACGGAATACCAGATACTTTGAAGAATGCTTTACACGATGATTCTACAGCTAATGCTCATTTAATACAATTTATTCCATCAGGGGGGATTAGCTATGTATTTGCCAATCGTGTAGGAACGGTAGATGATTGGTCATTACCATACTTAAAGTTTGATGTTAGTGTAGATTCCTATGGGAATCTTTCCTTACCATCTACGAATATTGCTCCACGTAGTGTGCCAAGTTGGACTTCCTTGAGTGGACGAGACGGATACGTAATTAATGCAGACTTCTGGGAAAATGGAGATCCTCTATATGAAGCGGAAGAGGCTACACCTGCTGCTAGAAGTATTGTAGAAGAAGGCGACGGGGAAAGCGAAGGTGGTAGTGACGGAGAAAGCGAAGGAGAAGGAAGTGCAGCTTTAGAGGTTGTACCTGCTATGTTACGTGGAGGAGACCATTATTATATTATTGATGGTAGCTCAGGGTATACAACATCTTATTTAGATTTGAATTATAGTACCATTGATACGACTAATCTTGGAGAGGATTCAGGAGAAGAACAAGTAACTATTGTAGTGCAAGATGGGCAGACTTTATATCTAAGAATGGAATATGCTATTCCAGGAGCTAGTACTTATGAACCTGGGGTGTATATTATCTTACAGGGAAATGCTAAGTTACATCTGGCCAATTCTTCTTTTAACGCAGGAATGCGTGTATTTGGAGATAGTGCTTCCACTGCAGATCATGAAACGATAGTGAATGCAGTTAGAGGTGTAGTAGACTCCTTTGACCCAGATACATACGCTGATACCAGTACTTATGTTGGTGCCGTGCAAGATGCTATTCACAATGAGTTACAAGGGGGTCACTTAAGTAAGTTCTCTGCCATTCGATTAGATAATGATGCAAAGTTCTTTGGAACTTGCGTAATACCTTATATGTATTCTACAGATGGGAATCTCTATACTTATGGAAAACAATATCCATCTGGTTATCTAGAAGGAGATGAATATACGGAGGAAGATGGTAATGTGGTAGTACCAGACGTTCCAGATCGAGATGATACTACTACGGGTGGTGGTGATTCTTCTACAGGAGGAGTCACTGTGAAGATGCTCTATGTGAATATTCACTCGTATGCAGAGACGGTAGACGGTGTAGACAGTGGTACAGCTGGTGTTATTCCTACTCCTTAGGGTGGAGATTATGAGAAAGTGATGGTGATTAATATGGATAGTATAAAGAATCAAAAAGGTGCTTCTCTAATGGAAGTAGTAGCGGGATTTACCATTGTTACGATTGTAACAGCGGCGATTCTAACGTGTGTGCTGGCAGGATTTTCCTTGAATTACAAGACGCTAACAGAATATACTAGAGTGTCTGTAATGTATGATCAGATTGAGGGGAATGAAACAGTAGTTACAGATTGGTCAGAATCACCTGTAGGTGCAGTTTCCTTTACGTGGATGAATAGTTCAGGTGTACCGGTTGATGTAGTGATTAGTGGGAAATATGTCTTAGATAAGGAACAGCAGAAATTAGGCGAATTTATAGGAGATTAATGACTATGAATAATGAAAAAGGGATGTCCCTTAATGAATTAATGGCGGTAGTAGCAATCCTAGCAATTATGGGAATGATTTTCATTCAATTTCTATTTACTAGTACAGATATCTTTCAAAGACAACAGATTGCGAATGAGCAGACGATTATTATGGATCATATTAGAAGAGTCATTACGAGTGAGGTTCGCTACGTGGAGACTATGACATTAGACAATCGTACAGATCCAGCATATGTAGAGTATTCTTCTATTGCTAGTACAGGGAATACGTTAATGTTCCAAGAGAATCAAAGTGAAGTGGCGATAGACTTGACTTCTCCTGAGATTATGGGAAGTCATACCATGGAAGTACAATTTGAAAAGGTAACTGGTGCAAGTGATGTATTGCAAGTAAAGGTATTCTTAGATACAGGGACAAATAGTGAATTAGAGCAAACGTTCTCCATACGCTTATTGAATATGGCATTATATGTAGACAATCGTATTGAAGATATGGGAGATGGGAGCAGAGAGAATATTAATAAGATTTTCTTTAAAGATGATGTAGATCCGTAATAAATAGAAGTATTGTTATATGAGATAAGTTTCATTACATGTGGTAATGAAGCTTATTTTTAATCTTGAGATGGAATTGCATTGGTTATTTATAGAAAATATAACGAATAATTGCATCAAGATAAATATCCAACATTTTCTCATATTCTGCTTCATATAAACGAACTTTTCCATAGCGAATCAAGGAAATGGACTTACTTAAATTAGCAAAAACTTTCCATTCGCAATTGGGATTTACATCTATCAAATGGCTTAACAACCACTTGGTGGTCTTTTCATCGTTGCGTTCTGATTTCCAATTCTCCTCAGACCAACGAGTATTTAACATAGCAATATCTTTATCATCTAAATAATCAAATACATTATCATCGGATAAGTAAACTTTTCGTAAATACTTACGGAAGGTCTCTTTGTCTATTTTCCCATTTGCTACAAGGGTTTCAAAATCCATTTTAGCAATGTTTCTCTTATAAATTATAAGTTGATATATGAATTCTTCCTTAGAGGGGAAGAAGTTATAAAATGTTCCAGTAGCAATTCCAGCATTGCAAGAGATATCAGCTATGGAGGTTTTTTTTAATCCGTATTTTTTAATCAACTTAAATCCAGCATCAAATAAATTTTCTTGTATTTTATTCCGTCCAATTTTATGAAATATTTGTGGCATAATTGCAACCTCCTAAATGAATTTCACATATTTCGCACTAATTCGTTCTTAATTCTGTTATCTTTGTTAAAGGCAAACCTATAATCGTTGCAATTACTGTGGTAGCTAATCTCTCTAATAAAATTCTTACTACTTTTTGGCAGAATAAGAGGTATTACCTACACGAAAGTGTTCTGTACTTGTTCCGTATATCTCTCCCTCTATTTATCATAATCATTTATTAGTTACATGATACGTTAGATTGTGGAAAATGTCAATTTTGATTCGTTTGTTATTCAAAAAATATGGTAAATCAAACAAAGAAACATGTCGTTTGTGAATGAAAGCTATTTATTTGAAGTCGAATATGGTATAATGGATTTGTTTAAAATTAAAAGAAGAGAATACAAAACAATGTAAAAAGATTTGCCTATTATGGTGGTAGTGGAGATACTGCATTAATTTTTATAGATGGTGAAAAAGCTTTTAAACAAGGATTTGCACATGAAAATTACTTTTCTCCATATAATGATGAAATTGATCATGAAAAATTTTCAAAAGAGATCTACCATAATGCACCAACAAAGTTTATCGAACATTTGTCTGTTGATGAAATTAAAAATACAACGTTTGCATTGTGGAATTTAACTGAAACAAACACATGGTTTAGCAATGAAATAACTGATATTGAGTATGATTTGGGTGGGTTTCATGATATGTTTTATTGGAAGGAATGAAAAAAACACAGGCTGTCTAG
>JAWXVF010000020.1:0-27879 GCA_044425555.1 Eubacteriales bacterium | reverse complement strand
TGATGCGAGGAAGCTGTTGTAATATCAGTAAGTGATTGTGTGAAATCCGTTACATATTGAATAACATTTTGTAAATCCTGTGCTGTTTCTTCTACGATTTTGTTACCATCATTAACAGCAACAACCGTTTCTTGAATCAAAAGTGACGTTTCTTGTACAGCCGAACTAGTACTAGCAGCAAGATTTCTAACTTCCTCTGCAACAACAGCAAAACCTTTCCCTGTTTCACCCGCTCTTGCAGCTTCAATTGCGGCATTTAAAGCAAGAAGATTTGTTTGAAATGCAACGCTCTCGATTGTTTTAACAACATTTTGAATACCTTCACTTGTGCGAATAATTTCTTGCATAGATTGAACCATTTGCTCCATTTTCTTATTATTCAATTGAAGTTGTTCCGTAGCTTTTTGTGAACATTGATTCACATGTTCCACATTTTTAACATTTTCAGTTACACTATTAGTTATATCACTAATGTTTTCGTTTAGTAAGTTTAAGCTTTCTGATTGTTGTGTAGAACCTTCTGCTAGATTCTGAGAACCAGAAGCAACATAATCAGATCCAATAGTAACTTTTTCTATAGTTGTTTTCATTTCATTTAATGCTACTGAAATCAAAGATGTAAAATTACGGATAGAAGTTTGAATATTAGCAAAGTCTCCTAAAAATTCTATATTACTTTGAACTGTAAAATCTCCCTTTCCACATCTAGATAATAACCGATTAATCTCATCAATATATTGACTTAAGTTTTTTGTAGTAAATCGTAAGTCATCAGCTAATGCCCCAATTTCATCGGTAGAAGTATAATCGAATTCATATTTGGTATTACCTAGTGATAATTCACTCATAGCTTTACGTAAATATTCAATAGGTTTAATACTATTTTGGATTGTGTAAATAACAACATATAAAGTCAAAACAATTGAGATGATAAGCATAACAACTAAAGTTCGTAATAAAAGATTAGTTTCATAATTAAATTCTTTAAGCGATTGATTGGTAACTAGTTTCCATGTGGTACCTTCAATAGAACTAACATAGCCAATTGCATCTGTACCACCAGCAAAAAATTCAATGATAGCACCTGTAGTATTGGCAAGTTCACGGTCTAAATCAGCACCACTATCTCCTAAATTATTATAGTGAGTACCAATCCATTCAAAGTCCATACAAGCAATCAAATCACCATTAGCATCTGCTATAAAACTTTTACCTGAATATCCAAAGTCCATAGTTGCCACAAGTTCAACGATAAAATTTAGAGTAACATCAACGAAAATACACCCTACTGGACTACCATTATTACCAAACACTGGACTTGCAATTGTAACAACCATTTCACCAGTGGTTGTATCAATATAAGGATCTGTAATAACCGTTTTTTGCGTAGTAATACTATTATAAAAAGGTCTAGTAGTAAAATCCCAACCGTCACTAGAAACTGCTCCGTCATGTTGCACAAAAGCACTTTGATCAAGATCAACAACACCAATATTCAGAATATCGTTTTGACCACTTCTAACCGTATTTAGGTAAGATACCACGAGTGTACTCAATTCATGGCTTAACATGGATTCTTTCTTATTACTCATTTCAAACAATTCAATTATATCTTTGTTAGCAGCAATTGTATCTGCTATACCTACATATTTCTCCATCTTTGTTTCAATTGTACTTGCTATATTATCAATTTTTTCTGCTAAGAAACTTCTATCTTTTTCATACATAAACGATTTAGCCATAATACCAATTACTAATAACAATAAAAAATTTACAGCAATTGTAACTATTGCTAGCTTTTTTATAATCTTAGTTGACATCTTCTCAATTTTTTTGTTTGTATGGGGATTAATTTCTAATTTCTTATTTTCTTTGCTTAGTTCTACTTTTTTTAACATAATACACACGCACCTTTTCTTGTTTTCATTTGCACATACTATTAAATAACTATAACTACTGATATCCACTATACTTTCACCATAATATCATAATTTTCACTATTTTCCAACAAATTAATTGTATTTATTTATGAACATTCTAAATTATAAATGTACAATAATGCTCCTGATACCATAGTAATAGTATATTGGCTGTGTGTGATTTCTTTATCCGATACAAATCATCTTGTTCCAGCTAGGTATTCACAAATTTTACTTCCATTAAAAAGGTCAAAAAAACTCTTACCAAAGTTGCAAAATTATTGCATTAACGACTATTGTGATGTTCTTGTTCTATAACTTCATCACCATAGTACAACAGTGATTAATGAACTCAATATCGTGGGTCACAATCAAAATTACGTCTACCTCTTTTCTTAACTTGATTAAAGAGTTTGCCACATTTTTCATTTGTTTATGGTCTAGCCCACTAGTTGGCTCATCAAACAAAACTATTTTCTTTCCACTGCTCATAGCTGACGCAATAACCACACGTTGACGTTGTCCACCTGATAGATTCCTTGGATGAACTTTCTTGACTTGTTCTAGTTGTAACGCTTCTAGGATTTCAGGAATTCGTTCTTGGAAACGTACATTAGCACCTAGACTTACTTCTTGGAAAACACTTTCTGTAAAAAGTTGGTGATTCACATCTTGCATCACAAAATAGGAATCTTTATTACGGGCTCTCTTTCCTAATTTCACTCCATCTATTTCAATTTGTTCTTTAGAATGTTCTTGCAATCCTGCTAACACTCTCAAAAGTGTTGATTTTCCTCTACCATTTCTTCCAGTAAGTGCCACAATCTCTCCTTTTGGAATCTGTAGATTTTCATAATTGATTTCTCTTCTTGGAGATTGATAAGTAACCCTCGCCTTCTTAATGTTTAATGAATTCCCTAAAAGAATCTCCTGATCAAACTTCGGATGAAGAACAGGCTTTTCTCTACTTCTTAACCCCTTTTCCTGTAACTTCTCTGAGGAAAGAGTGAGAAATTCTTCCTTCGTAAACGTTTCTTTGATTTCCCCTTCTTCCATATAAATAATGCGATCAACCACATCCATCAAAAAATATAACCGATGTTCTGCAATCACGATTGTTTTCCCTTCCCTTTTCAGTAACTTCAAGGTTTCTCCCAAAGCTACTGTTGACTGTTCGTCTAGATTAGAGCTTGGTTCATCAAAGATAAAAATATCTGGATTACTACAATAAGCAGAGGCACAAGCGATTTTTTGTTGTTCTCCACCAGATAATTTATAAATATTTTTCCCTAGTAAATGCTCCATTGAAAATCTAGAAATTGTTTGTTCAAATCTTTCTAAAATATAACCTTTATCCCTATTTTGATTTTCTAACGCAAACATAATTTCATCTTTCGTATCTAAATTAAAAAATTGTGTTCTCGGATTTTGAAATACATTGCCTAAGTTTTCGTTGATTTCATATAAATTTCTGTCTTGATTCCTTACCCCTGACAGCGTAATTTCTCCTTGTAAATTTCCCTTATAAAAATGAGGAATTAAACCATTCATCAAGCGAGTAATGGTAGACTTACCGCAGCCTGATTCTCCACAAAAGAGAACTACTTCTCCTTCTTTGATATGAAAATTCACATGATTAATACCTGTTTTACGCCCCTCGTATGTAAAGGACACATCTTGGAATTCAATCACTTTAATCTCCCTTCTTCTAATGTCTGCAGTATTTGGACGAAGCACAAATTTGCATATGAAAAATTTATTTTTCGCATTATCTCCTAAAACGTACAAGCAAATAAACTTACAGAAACACCCATAAACAATACATCTAACATTTGCAGTCTTAACGTCCTAACATTACAGCGATTTTCACTACTTCCCAATCCTCTTGTAAGAGAAGATGCTATTAACTCATCATTAATTGTAGTGGCAGAATACAGCAACGGCACCATAATATACTCCATACTCATTCCAATACCCCGTATTTTCATTGCCATTTTAATATGCTTCCATTCCTCTGTTAAGGTAGGAAAGAAACGTAGCACCACAGCAAATGGAATGGCAAAGCGATAGGGAATCTTCATCTTTTCAAAAGCCGAAAATAAATCGCTAATTCTCGTAGTTTGAATCAAAAAAGTACCAATGAGAAAACACGGTATAAAAGAACGAAACAAACGACATGCTAATAAAATAACCATAGAAAATGGACTCACTTCAAAAGATAGTGTCATAATTCCAGAAAATAACAAATACCAAAAAGTATAACCACACACTAATTTATAATTTCTTCCTGTTAGTACCATAAGAATAATAACCAACAAAATAGCAATCTCTATCCACAAAGGAACAGCACTCATAATCAATCCACTTGCCATAATAAGTGCGCAAAATTTCGTACGTATGTCTAGTTTACTACTATCATTTTCATCATAGTTCATTATCTACTTCTCCTGAAAAATGACGTTTCATCATATTCCTACATAGAAATGTTCCTAGATAGGCTGCCACAAAGGTAAGTATTGGAATCCAAAGTAAGCAATGCCAAGGTAAGTATTTCTGTAATTCATAAGCAAACTCTTCTCCCATAGAAAGTGCAAGTTCATCATAATATGCCTGTCCTAATAGCACCATATTAACAAACATAGTAACGCCCCACTGTGCCTGAAATGCATACCCTAATTTAATTGCTTTCATATCTTTATAATCACCTTTCTTGGTAATCACATCTGCAATCACTCCAAAAATAATAGAGCCCACCAAGGCATATATACCATATCCAGATAGAAAACATAAGACACCAAGCACTACGTTCATCATGGTAATCATACCGAATTTCTCCACCTTTTTCACAAATAGAAGATAAATTGGTGCTACCGCCACTGCTGTTATCGGTGGTAAAAATACATTAAAAATTGGTATCATTCCTATAAAACCAATCACAAACTTTACCACAAAGAGTAATGTGGTAAATGTCCCTACTGTTATCATATCTTTTGCTGTTAATTTGTTCATATTATATATTCCTCCTTCTAAAAGCTCCAAGCTTCTGCTTGTTTTCTGATTTCTACAAAGTTTTTATAAATTCCTTCTTCTGCTAATAATTGTTCGTGCGTCCCTTGTTGCTTCACCGTACCTTTGTCTAATACAAGAATGTTATCTGCATGTTCAATGGTTCTTAATTTATGTGCAATAATGATTACTGTTTTTCCTTTGGTCAGTTCATTAATAGCAGATTGTATGTAAAATTCATTTTCAGGGTCAATACTAGCTGTTGCTTCATCTAAAATTACGATATTGGCATCCTTTAACATTGCTCGTGCAATAGAGATACGTTGTTTTTCACCACCTGATAAAGTATTCCCTCCTTCTCCTATTACGGTGTCATATCCATTTTCTAGTTGGCTGATAAAATCATGGCACCTAGCTTTTTTAGCAGCTTCTATAATTTCTTCTCTTGTTGCTGTTGGTTTCCCAAATTTAATATTATTTCCAATGGTATCTTTGAATAAGTACACATTTTGAAATACCATAGTAATATTTTTCAGTAAACTGCTACCTGTATAATTGGTAATAGTTTCACCACCTAATGTAATACTCCCACTATCTAATTCGTAGAATCGTGCAATTAAATTGCATAAAGTCGTTTTCCCACTTCCCGAACTACCTACAATTGCAGTGGTAGAATTCTCTAGAATTTCAAAGGAAACTCCCTTAATCACTTCTTGATTTTCATAGGAAAATCGTACATCCTTAAACTGAATGTTATAATTATTAGGGATAATATCTTTCGCATCTTTATCCATGTCTTCTAACGAAGTAATTTCCTGCAACCCATCAATGGTTTTATTTACCATTTGAGATACTAATGCCGATTCATTCACCGCTTCTACTCCATTAAACATAGTAAAACTATAAAGTGTCATCCATATCCACATATTCATAGGTATGGTTTGATCATTGGCAAGTAGAGCTGCGACACACATAATTCCACAAGTACCTAGGTATAAGCCAAGTCTATGAGCTAAGTTTGGTATTCCATATTTCTTTTCGAATTTAATACTAATTTTACTTGCTTGATTACAAGCTTCTCTAAATTTTCCTACCGTTTCCCCTTGCTGATTGAAGGATTTCACCACTGCCAATCCTCTTGTATACTCAATGGTAGCTTCTGTTACTTCTCTAAGGGATTCTTGTTTGATATGTATTAAATCACTAGTCACCTTCACAATAAAATGAATCCCTAATGTGGAGATGAGTAATCCGCCAAGTGCAATCCCTCCTATAATTGGGTTGATTGTGAAAAATCCTATAATAATAATGGTTACAAATATATAACTATTAGCACATAAATCAATAATAGACATTGCTAGCATTTCAAAAAAAGATAACTCTGTTGTCATAATACTATTAAGAGTTCCTACCTTTTCATTTGAGAAGAATCCTAATGGGATTTTCTTTAATTTATCACCCACTTTAATTCGTTCCTTCTCACTTATAACATAGGCAGCACTATCTTGCAAGACTGCTCTACAATATTCAAATATCCCTCTACATAGTATAGACACTGCAATCCAAACAAATGCATTGGTTGCGGTGGACATGGTCATTTCTCCTAACCCGTTACTATCTAGATACATTTGATAAATGGCATTAGCCGTTACCATAAATGGTACCACACCACAAAGTAGACTTAATACCGAAAAAATAAAACCAATTACAATTTTTGTTCTTTGGTCATCTGTCCATACTAGAATTTTACCAATTGCTTTAAACATTTTCCCCCTCCAATCTCTTTGCATTAATGTGCAGTTCCCACATATTTTTATAAAGGTCACTCTGTTCTAATAATTCCTTATGCGTACCCATCTCCTCTAATTCACCGTTATTAATTAATAGAATCGTATCTGCATTTTTAATAGTAGAGAGTCTGTGAGCAATGACAATTAGTGTTTTCCCTTTGGTCAATTCCATAATTGATTTTTGGATTTCTAATTCATTTTCTGGATCGGTAAAAGCTGTTGCCTCATCTAGAATCACAATTGGTGCATCTTTTAATATTGCCCTTGCAATGGCAATTCTTTGCTTTTCACCACCTGATAGTTTTTTCCCTGCACTACCCGCATCTGAATCATATCCCTTTTCTAACCCCATAATAAAGTCATGGCACATTGCCCTCTTAGATGCATCATAGACTTGTTCATCTGTGGCATTTGGATTACCAACTTTAATATTTTCAAAAATAGTTGTATTGAACAAAAAATTATCTTGTGTTACAAAACTTACGATACTGGATAATTTATGTAAGGAAATTTCTTGAATATTAATTCCACCAATTTGAATACTGCCACTAGTTACATCCCAAAATCTTGCAATTAATTTGGCAATGGTAGACTTACCTGAGCCAGATGGTCCTACTAGTGCATAGAACTTCTCACTTTCAAATGTAATATTAATCTGCTTCAACACTTTTTTCGTATCATCATAAGCAAAATCAACATTTTCTAAAGTAATATTATAGGAAACTATTTCCTCATCACGAGAACCTTGTGACAATTCTTCCTCTTCTATAAGATCCGTTACTGTTTGCATAGAATATTGAATCACTTTTATATTATTGAAAAACCCTGAAAGTTTATTGAGATTCCCTACCATTCCCATAGACAATAAAATAGAGAGCAATATTTTGGAAGGTTCTAATCCTTCATTTAAGTATAAGTAAATTCCAAGCGGCAACACTCCCATGGTGGTAGTTGGTAATACTACCTTCATAATACTCACTGCCACCCATGTAGTACGAAACCAATTCATGGTGGTTTCCTTAAAGTTATGAATGGAATTAGTGAATTTCTCATAACTTGTAGAGGTTTGATTAAAAGCTTTTACTACCTCAATTCCTTCCACATATTCTACAATGGTGCTATTCATCATATCATTTGCATTCATGTATTCTTTATAATTTTTATCGTATGACTTGTAACACCCTAGAAATGGTAGAAACCCTAAAGGCAACGTAATCATAGAAGCTAATGCTAGGCGATAATCCAACACACACATGTAAATAAATACAACTGTTGGTTGTACGATTGCTGCGAATCCCTCTGGTATCACATGTGCTAATGGTAATTCAATGGTTTCTACGTGATCTACAATGAGATTTTTTAATTTCCCTATACTCTTATTCTGAGTCACACCTAATGGCGCGTTCATTAATTTATCTGCAATATAATTTCTTATATTCTCTAGAATACTATAGGCACTTTCATGCGCAATGGTTGTGGAAATGGCATGACCAACTGCCTTTACCAAAAATCCCATTAATGCAACTCCTGACCAGAACAAGATGTCTTCTCTATTCTGCTGATTCGTAAAAAATAAGTCAAATAGTTGATAAGCGCAATAATAAGGAACTATCGCTCCTAATACACTCATTGTTGCAAACAAAATAGCCTGCACTTGTTTGTTCCTACATGGTTTTATGAACTCGAACAACATATTGAATTCACTTGATTTTTTCTCCTTCATGCCCTCTCCTTTAGTTAGGAATTGCTAACTTTCTTTTTATTTTTTTGAGTGCCATGCTTACTCACACAAACACTCTTACTTTCTAACTTAAAACTGAAACACATTTTCCCAATGAAATAAATTTTCTAAAATATCACAAAATTGTAATGCCTTCTCCAACAAAAAGTCGTGTTTAATAGGTTCAAAAATACAATTATAATATGCCGTAAAGAGAATGTGAACTGCATCTGCATCAGGAAGGTTTGATAAATTCTTCTCTGCGTAAATCACTTTACAAAATTTCATCGTTTCTTCTGTGACTTCATCCACTAACTCATCTACAAATCGCTCTTGTTTACTTCCACTAGCACAACATAAGAGTAATTGAAACGCCATTTTTTGACTATAGATTAATGTCATAATGTACTGATAACTTTCTAAGGAATTATTCCAAATTTCTTTCATGTTATCGTTCTCTTTCGCTGTATAGCTAGCCTCTATACTCTGATCCCTTAGATTTTGGTAAACTTGCAATGCAGGTAATACTAATGCATCGAACAATTCCTGTTTGTTTCCATATCGCTTATACATTGCCCCTGTGGTCACATTCGCTTTTGCACAAATATCACGTAACGTGGCATTTTTGTAGCCTTTTTCAAGAAACTCTTCTCTTGCACACTCTAATATGATAGCATCAATGTTTTCGTCATATACTGGCATAATAAATGGCTTTCCTCTCCTTCTGATAACAACGTTATCACATGGTTAGTATATATTAACTTTTGCATTTTGTCAAATTTCAAAAATGTAACGTATATACTTTAAATTATCAACACTGTTTATTCTCCAAGCAATTCTCTATAGATTTGATAATCTTTTTCTTTAAAAACATTAAATATTACCTTAATGTTACTTTTATTTATATTGATAAATTTCATTACTGTCTTCACTGCAATTTCAGCCGCCTTACCATTTGGAAAACGAAACTCTCCAGTGGAAATACAGCAAAGAGCAATACTTTCATAATTATTTTCTTCTGCAAGTTTAAGACATTCCATATAACAACTAGCAAGTAAATCACAATCACGTTCCGTAAGTTCCCCATAAATAATAGGACCTACTGTATGAATAACATTCTTGCACGGAAGATTATATGCCTTTGTACTCTTTGCTTTACCTGTTTCTTCCTCATGCCCTTGTTGTCTTATTAGTTCACCACAATCATTTCTAAGTTGCAAACCTGCCACTGAATGTATCGCATTATCAATACAACCATGACAAGGAATAAAGCAACCTAAAAGTGCAGAATTTGCAGCATTTACAATGGCATCTACACCAAGAGTAGTAATATCACCTTGCCATAGATAAATTTGTTCATTTGATTTGATTGTTCTTAAATCCGATACGAAAACAACACCTTTTTTTACTACTTCTTCCTTTAGAAAATCATCTTGTACTTTCAAAAACTCCTTATTTAGCGGCATTGTCTTACAAACATTCATAAGAGATCTAAGAAGTCTTCTCTGTTCATCATAATCTTTAGAAAATTCACTTGCCTGCTCTTTATACTCTTGCATTTCATCTAATAATATTTCATTTAATAAAAATAACTTTTCTATCTGTGTCATGATTACCTCCTCCCAATTTCCTTTGCTTTAGCCCTAATGGTGATTGATTTAGATGACATGGTATCCTCTCCCTTGAAACCAGTAAGAGAAATATTCTCATTGCTCAAAAGTCTTTCATAAAGTGCTTTTCCTTTGGCTGTCAAAAAATAAAGTCCCTCCAAAAGTTGAATATACACTTAGCGATATTGGCAACGTAATTACAGCCACCTTATTTTAGGAGACGAACAAGCATTACTTTTTGATTGTGGCACTGGATATAGGGATAACGGAAGATTATATGCATTTGTACTCTTTGCTTTACCTGTTTCTTCCTCATGTCCTTGTTTTCTTATCAGTTCACCACAATCATTTCTAAGTTGCAAACCTGCCACCGAATGAATTACATTCCTTTTACACACGCTTAAACAGCTACCTTAGCGAAATAGCCTAAAAATACTTCTTACTCTGCTACCTCATCAAACAACCCTGAATCAACCAAACAAATTAAAGCTTCACCCGCTTCATGATAAGGCACATAATCAGTCACAAAGTAATTTGTAATACTTTCATAATCATCTTTATAAAAATGATTTCCTATGAACTCATTCACTAATTTTCTAATATCCACACCTTCCTTCGCTGACGGGTACATCTTCATTTTGGCTCTATGATTACGTACTTCTCTCACTAACATTTTTAGTTCTTCGTCAATTTCTATGATTGATTGAAGCTTAAATATATCATAGAAATGTCTAGAATAACGTTTTGATTTTCCTTCTATATAATAATTGTAATCTCTATCACTCTCTATAGATTCCCAATTTGCGATAGGCATTTTTAATTTTTCGCTGATGTTTTACATAACATTATATTTTAATTTTTTTCTTCTAGCCTCACCAATATGAGTATCGAATGTTATATCAACATCTTCCGAAAACCGATTAATCACATTGTATCCTTTTGAAAGAGAAGTTCCACCCTTAAACACCACATGATCCAACATTTCTGATAATAACTTCAAAATCATTGTTACATAATAATCTTTTTCAACAACTGCACTATTCTCACATAGTAAATCACTGGCCGATTCAATAATTTCCCGAAATAGGTCTTTATCTTCATGCAAATACATTTTCTAACCTCATTTCATAAATATATTTATAGGTTTTTAACGGAAACGCTTTAATATACTCATCGATTATATCTCTTTTCATCTCATTATTTTTTATATATGTTATCAACTGATTTCTCACTAACTCCGGTTCATTATCAGCATACACATTTAAATCTTTTAGCAAATCTAATAACTGTAAAACTTTCACATTATCATCTGTAACAGGTATAATAGGTTTCCTTACCACATAAGAAAAATTTCCTACTACTATCTCTCTAACAATAGCAGACATGTTATTACTCACAATTTCTTTCTTAATAGGAACCTGCGTACTGATTCCCATATAATTAGCCAACGTATGCCCAGAATAAAAACCCATTCGCTTTCCATTTCTTTCAATGTATTTGTATTGGGCTACAAGATCTGCCGAAATACCTACGCCACCTTTTATTCTTGATTTCTTTGAAAAATAATAGATTCCTTTATCAAATCGGAGTAATTTCTCACCATCAACCAACTTCTTCATCTGCTGCCTTTTATTTTCTTCTGTAAGTCCCACTATCTGAATGTCTGTAGCAAAAATAGGTTCTCCCGGTTTGTAATGTTGTTCTAGATATTCCAAAAGCACTCAAATCACCTTCTTTTCACATTTTTTAATTATATAAATTACTTTTCGTTAATTCTAACATTTTAATTGAACTTCGTCAAATAATATTATTCCCTTATCCACAAATTTATCATAATAAATCGGATTACCTCTTTCATTTGTCTCTACCTCCTGTGTTAGATAATTGAATTGTTTTCTTGTAACTCATGATTATATATGCTATTATATGGAAGTAAGAAATAAAAAGCAAGTACGATATTTTACGATACTACTATCAAATATGATACCTACGGAGACTACTTATGGAAAATAAAGAACTATTCGGACTATGCCCCTATGTAACAACACAGAAACTACTTTCTGGTAAATGGTCTATTTATATTTTATATTTACTATCTGAAAACACTATAAGATTTAATGAACTATTACGATTAATGCCTAAGGAAATGACTCATACCACACTTTCTAGACAATTAAAACTATTAGAAGAAAAAGGCTTGATAATCAGAAATGAATACAATCAAGTCCCCCCAAAAGTTGAATATACACTTAGCGATATTGGTAGAAAATTTCTACCTGTTTTAGATGCTCTGAAGGATTGGGGGGATGAATATATTGAGTTTTTTAATTCAGAACAAACCACATAGTAAACAGATTACTAAGCTACATATAACTAAAGATATAGGAACTACAATAGCTATAGCAATCATTGCTATAGCTATTCATTATTTTAGGCAATCATTTAATAAAAATCATTACCATTTTAACATTACAACTCTTCTTGCCATTACTAGGTGTTAGAAAAATAAAAATTTCAAAAAAATCCTCAACACAAATTGCTGATGGCGATACGTGGTTTGATGATTATTTCACACACTTGAAATAAACCATAGAACCATCACGATTTAGTTCTACTTGATTATATAAGGACTTTAACACTCCCTCTACCTCTTCTACTGTTTCAAAGGGTGGAGTAAACCAACCTTTCTTCGCCAAAATAGACTTTACAAGCCAGTCTGTTACTTTACTTTGCCCTTTTACATAGAAGCATGCCATAAACACACCCTTTTCTCTTAATACACGATGGATTTCTTGATATGCTTTTCTTTTATCTGGAAATGCATGAAATCCATTCATACTAAGTACCATGTCAAAAGAAGCCGCTTCCATAGGAAGGTTCCCAACATCCCCTTGGATACAAGACACATTCTCTAATACGCCTATTCTTCCTCTAGCTTGCGATAACATATCTTCACTATAATCTAAACAAGTAATCTTTGCTTTTGATAAGCTTTTCCACTTATCATAAGTAAAAACAGCTGTTCCTACAGGAACGTCTAACAACGTTCCTGTAAAATCATCTGGAATATATGACAGCACCTTCCCTGCTATCACATTATCATCTGTTCCACTCCAAAATAGTTTCATATAAAGTTTCCCCAGAATACTATTTTGCGTTAAAATACTATCATATATATTAATAGATGTTTTATAAGATTCTTTGATTTTATCTGCCATTTCCTGATTATTCTCCTTTATATACCCTACAATCATTGCCACAACTCATAGTAATACTTTACCTTTCTTATAATGTTCGAATCTATTGTTTACTATAATATGCACTTACTTAAAAAATTCTAAATCACTTCCGATTATTTAGTTAGTTGTTGCAAATTCAATGTTACCATATTATCTCTATGTAAGGAGTATGTAAGGTATATTCTAAAATAGATAATCAAACAACTATTACTTTATCATGATTACGGACAAACAGCCGTACCATCTGGAAGTCTTGGATATAACCAACTATGATCCATATCAATAAATGGATATTTTGCAGCTTCCTTTTCATTGAATTCAATACCAATTCCAGGCTTTGGATTATCAATATAAATATATCCCTTTCTCCATTCTGGACAACCCAAAAATACTTCACGCTCTTGTTTACTAAAAGGCGTATATTCTTGTATTCCAAAGTTAGGACTCGCATAATCTAAATGTAATTGAATCATTGCACCAAACGGCGATAAATCGCCTGGACCATGCCAAGCTGTTTTTACGCCATAAGCTTCACAGAAATGTGCTAACTTACGTGCTGATGTCAATCCACCAATATCACTTAAATGTACACGAATATAATCAATCCATTGGTTTTGAACAATTGTTTTCCATTCAAGAGGATGTGTAAATAACTCACCCATGGCTAATGGCACTGCTGTTTGTGCTCTTAATTTTTCAAAATATCCTACTTGGTCTGGTGATAAACTATCTTCTAAAAAGAATAATTTGAATTGTTCTAACTCTTTTGCAAATTGTAGTGTATTGATAAGAGAAAGTCGTTCATGAACATCATGCAAGAATTCCACATCCCATCCTACTATATTACGCAATTTATCAAATAACGCAATTACTCCTTGCATATAGGTTTTGGGATTATAGTAAGATCCTTCATATGCTCCTTCTGGCTTACAAATTTCTTGATTCTTCCCATTAAAGTTACCACCATACGTACCCATCTGACACCGGATATGCTGATATCCTTCTTCGTTTAATTGCTGAACTTTCTCTAGAACTGCTTCAATACAATCACCATCTGCATGTGCATATGCAGCAATTCCCTCTCTACATTTTCCACCCAATAAATTATAAATTGGCATATTGGCCATTTTCCCCTTAATATCCCATAATGCCTCATCTATTCCAGAAATAGCATTATTTAAGATAGGTCCATTCCGCCAATAGGAACTATTCATCATTACTTGCCACAAATCTTCAATATTTTCAACATTTCGCCCTATCATAGCTGGTTTTAAATATTCTTCAATTGCAGTGACTACTGCTTTACAACGCCATGTAAAAGTTGCACATCCATATCCGTATAATTCTGGCTCTGTTGTTTCTACTTTTACCACTACTAAATTTATTCCAGATGGTGCTGTCACAAATACTTTTATATCGCGTATTAAAATATTATTCATTATAATCCTCCTACTATTCGCAAATATTTCACTTATTGTATTGGCTCTAAAGCCAATAATTGTAATATTTTAGAATCATGTATAGAACATGATGGATTAATAAAAATATTTTCTTTTGTGGCCCAACCTGTAAATCGGCTGTCATTATACACAAACCAATTCCCACTAAAGATAAGTGGTATATTTACCATATTTTCAGCATAATAAAGTTCTACTTGATCAGTAACAGCTTTCACTTCGGTGTCTGTTGTAGCATTTGGCAACGAAGCAATTAAGTCTGTCATTTCATCACTTATATAATTTGTTTGTGTTATACTCCACCAAGTAGGTGTTTTCACTCTTGATTGATCCCCAATAGTATCATAGTAAAATTTATAAATATCGCTAGCTGCACCACATCCACTATAACGAACATCATAATCTCCATTTGTCCAACCATCCACTATCATTCCTAAATCCACAGAATTTGCACTGGCATTAATTCCAATCGTGCGCATACCTTGTGCGCAAATTACAGCACCATTGTTCCAATCAGACCAACCTGCTGGTGAAACAATTTCAAATGCTATTGGTGTTCCATCTGGATGATCAACAAAACCATCTCCATCTAAATCAACAAATCCTGCATCTTCTAAAATCTTTTTTGCAGCATCTAAATCATATGCTCCATATTGTTCCATAATCGCATCTGCCTCTGCATTTCGATAACCTGATAACGCAGGAGTTAAGCCTGTGTTGGATGGCATTTCAAAATCTAGATAACCAAATACAGCTGCATCAATAATACCTTGGCGATCAATTGTTAACGACATAGCTTGCTTAAATTCTACACTTTCAAAAGCTCGTCTTGCTCCTTCATTTTCTGTCATATAATTTGGTGCTAAACGAACAGCATCTCCATCACCATACCAGTATTTACGGGATTCATCTTCTTGAATATAGGTACTTTCAATATTTGGGATAAAAATATGCGCCCAATCAATTGAACCTGTTTGTAGTAACGTTAAAGCTGAATCGTTTGAATTAGCTTGTGGAAACACTAAACGATCTACTTTCAACTCCTCACCCATCCAATAGGTTGGATTTCTTAAAAATGCTGCTGCTTCTGGTGAAAATGCTTCTACTATAGAAAACGCACCTGTTACAACAGGATCTTCCAAAATAGCTGATGAAGGATCTGTAATAGAACTATAAATATGTTCTGGTATCATCCATTTTGCATTAAATATACTTGATCTATGAAAACGATTTTCTTCTTTCATAACAATTTTCACTGTATAATTATCGATAATTTCTACTGTATCAATTCTACCATCTTCACCCCAGTCTCCATTCCTATCAACTTCAGGGTAATCTTTTGAGTAAGTAAAGCTAAATGCAACATCTTCTGCGTTAAACTCTTCTCCATCACTCCACCAAATTCCTTCTCTAACCTTGATAGTAAGTGTTTTATTATCAGGTTCTGAGATGATATCCTCTGCTAGCCACATGGTTTCTTGGCTATTATTATATGTATCGAAAATAACAAGTGGTTCATACATAAAGCCTTGCATAAATCGCCATGGATCATTGGTTAGAACATTAAAATTTCTTGTCCAACCATCCGTAAATTGTGAGATGACTGTTAACGAATGGATAGCATCTTCACCACTGCTTTCTTCGCTATCATTTTTACTTGTTGCAGTCCCACTACTACTAGTTGTACTTGTTTCACTCGGTGCACAACCTGTCATTGACATAATCATTGAACTTATTAAAATTACTGTAATTAATTTTTTCATTCTTATTTTCACCTTTCTAATTTGCTTATTAATTTTAGAGGTTTCCTTTCATTGTCATTTAATTATTGTATTACATATTGTGTACAACTCCAGTTCCAATAGACATTGCCGGTAAAAGAATATCACAATAAAACCCATCTAGTTTTATTGTTACTGGCATATCTTCTTGCGTTCTATTCAACAAAATAATCACAATTTCTTTTTCATCACTAAATGCAACACATTCTAATTCGCTAGCAAACTGACTACTTGCAATTCTAACTGAGTTTTCCTTTATAAAATGGCTAAAATGCCAGATATAATCAAAAATATTACGTTGTAACAATTCTTTTTCATTTGTATCAAATAAAAATGGAGCATCACAGAAATTATTCACATGATTAGGGCCACCTTGTTCATCTAAAAGTAAATTCCAATCAACAAATGTATTCATTCCGGCATTTAAATTGCCAATCATATCATGAGCATACTTTTGAGCGTTTACTAAAAAATTCCCCTTATCAAACTTACTAAATTCAATACAGGCCTCTGACAATAATAGTTTTTTATCTGGGAATTTCTCACGCACCATGGCAAGTTGTTGAAAATGATCTCCACTGTACCAATGGAACGCAATCCCTTTTACCATATGGTCTGTTTCAGGAGTGATAATTGTATCCGCCCACTCAAATACATATTCTTTATTATGATCCCAAATGTAAATTTCAATAAATTCAAGATTATACTTAACTAATGCTGGCCACATATAATCTTTCAGAAAATCTCTTTGTTCTTCCTTTGTATATTCACATGAATCCCAAGTTTGTTTTGCCATTGGTTCATTTTGTAATGTTAATTTTGTTACAGAATAACCACGATTCGTATATTCTTGAATATAACGACAGATATAATTTGCCCAATGTTCTTGATATTCAGATTTTAATTTTCCTCCATGATTTCGTTCTTCATTACTTTTCATAAAGGCAGGAGGACTCCAAGGCGAAAGCATAATATCAATTTTTCCTCCAAACATTTTTTCAACATCATCTAAGAGAGGAATGATATATTTATCAACTCTATCAAACGAAAATTTCTGAAATTCCTTATCAAGAGGATCGGAATCTGCCTCGTAATGTTCTAGCGAAAAATCACAGCTATCTAAAGGAATTCTAACCACATTATACTTTCCTTCATCCTTCCCAAAGCACTTTTTCAAAAATTCCTGTTTCTGGTTATCTGGCATAAGAGAATAAATATAAGCTGTAGAATCTGTCAAAGCACCACCAAAACCTGTAATTTCTTGGTATTGAACTTGAGGAAAAAGACAAATAAGGCCTTGCTTTGTTGTTCGTTCAGAACTCATTTCAAAATCTTTACTTTCTAGTATTTTCATGTTGTCATCATCATAACAAGTTGTTACAAAAGTTAAATTCATCGTTTACACCTCTTTCTTTAATTTGTTTCAGGAAACAAAAATCCTATCTATAAATTAGCACAAACATAAAGTATAAACTCTATATTTTTTAGTCTATTCCACTTATTTTTTAGTCTGTTTTATTATTTTTTATTATATTTGTATATTCTATTATATCTTTTCTATATCTTGCAGGAGAAATTTCCATTATTTGTTTGAATTGTCTTAATAATGTAGCTTCATTTTCATATCCACACTGATATGCTATATTAACTATATTTTCATTAGTTGTTTCTAATAATTTAGTAGCTTCAGAGATTCGTACTTGATTAATATATTTATTAAGATTTTGTCCACAATATTTAGGGAAATTTTTACTTATTGTAGCTGAATGCAGATAAAATTTATCTGCTAAAAATTTTAAACTAAGATCTTCTTCATAATGCGTGGTAATATATTCTTTAATTTCCAGCATCTGTTTATAAATAGAAGGCATTGGGGAATCCGTTTGTTTATATCCAAAATTTCTATAGAGTAGTATTGTTAATTGTGCAATAAGACCTCTTTCCATAGGAGCACGATAGATACCTATACTTTGTTGTTCTGTCTTTAACATCTTTAATAATGCAATAATTATAGAAAATGTTTCCGGATTAATACGTTTATTGAATTTTTCATAATTTTCTATGGTAGGTGTTTGAAATACTTTTTCTAAATCAATAATTGGTACTATATTTCGAAAATAGGCTGGCTTAATTGTAAAACCATACCGTTGAAATGGTACATCTACTACAATGTATTTATGATGTTCGGTTGCACCAATGCTCAATATATCACCAGGTTCTACTATAAATTCTATACCATTAATACTATATTTTGCTCGTCCGCTCTCCACAAATAATACTTCATGACTTCTATGAATATGATGATGTCCATTGTGATGTGTCTCTTCCCGTGATCTTGATATGGTATAATTGTCCTTATCAATTGCATGATAATGTGGTAGTTCTTCTTTTTCATTCATTCTAACATCTACTAAACTCATTTTATTTCCTCCAACAACTCCTCTAAATATTTAATATCATCTATTCACTTTAGAAAATTATTATGAATTAATAAAGTAATATTTTTAAAAAATTTAAAAGTGTGTAAGTATCTTATTAGAAATAACTTACACACTTTTATTATAATACTATCTTTATTCTAACACTTCTTTTAATACTTGAAGATTTTCTTCCATAATAGAGAGATATGTTATCCCTGCTTGAACATCATTAGAAGAAATCGCCTGCATAGAGTTCAACACTTTTATTTCTTGATTCTTATTCTGTGTAGACTCAATTACTGTTTCCGCTATTTTATGTTCTCTGCTTTCTATTGTCAGTACTGTTGACATATTTAATTCATCAAGTTTTTCAGCTAAGAATGCTATTGTTTCAAAACTCGCTTCTGTTTCCGCTGAACAACCAGAAAAAGCCGCATAATAGTCAATCCCATAATCATCTACTAAGTATCTAAAAGGAAAACGATCACAAACTAATATCATCTTTTCTTCTGAGGCATCTACTGTTTCTTGGTATTCTTTGTCTAAACTTCGCAAACTGATAACGTAGTGTTCTGCATTTTCGTGATACAATGTTTCATTCTCAGAATCCAGTAATGCAAGTTCTTGTGCAATTGCTAGTGTAATTAATTCCGCATTTCTAAGTGAAAGCCATACATGTTCATCTGCATGACTATGTTCTTCATGGTCATGGGATTCGTATCCGAAATGTTCAAATGACTCCATTAACATTTCGCTCTCTGATAATTCTGTTTTAAAATAAGTTGGCCATTTATCAACAACCTCAATTGCTAAGTGTTCAAAACTAATATCACTTCCATATATATGAAAATGTTCCGCAGGTGCCTGTTTCCATCCATGGTCATCTAATACTATGTATTTAGGTGCTCCATTTGTTTCTCCTACTGCTTCATACTGATACCATACATCATTTTCATCTCCACCATAATTTACAATTACATAACCTTTGGCTTCATATTCAGCAGTAACAGAAGTAATTTCATTGGAAAATGTTACGCTTTTATCATCCACATCTACAAGAGTATATTCAGATTGTAATCCTGTATCCCAATATTCAACAACCTCCTCATATGTTTGAAAATCATCTGACTCTTCATAGAATCGAAACATATCTTCAAATTCACCTTCTAACAACAATGGATATACCGATTTGAAACTTCCTGTAAAATCAGACAACGGACGATCTTCAATTTCACTTTCTACTAGTTCACCATGGTCATGACTATGATCGTGATCATGTTCAGAAGCTTGCATACCCTCTACTAGTTCTTCCATCTTAGTTAAATCACCAAGTAACTCCATCAAATTAAGAACTTTCATATCTGGATTCGTTGCATTTTTTAGTGCATCCTCAACCCAATAATCCGATTCTCCACCAACATAAATGAATAAATCACATTCAGAAATTGCTATAATATCATCAACGGTTGGTTGGTAACTATGTAAATCAACTCCATTATCTAATAGCATAGTTAAATTTACATTTTCTATATTTTCCCCTAAGACTTCACGAGTCCAATCATATTCTGGAAAAATCGTCGTTACCACATTTAATTTTTCATTACTATTCATTACATCAACAACAGATTCTGTTACTCCTGACGTTGCTACATCACTTGTTTCTGTTTCATTTGAACATCCAACTAATAGGAACATCATCATAGCAATTCCCATTAGAATCGTCTTATTTATTTTCATTTTATCCTCCAATTGATAACTATACATATTTAATTTAAGGTCTCTTTGTATGAAACTAAATAATCTCAATTTAGAAGTAAGCACTTAAGAGAAACTAATGTTATGGGGATTCTTTTTTCCCAGAAACGTACTGTAAAACCATACTGATTCAACGCGATTAACAAATAACTACACGAAAGAAAAGTACTTAAAAGAAATTGTTGTACTATTTTTTGACAAGTGTTTGTATGACAACAAATGGGACAATCATGTTCCACACAATTATCGCAATCATGTCCTGCTATATATGCCATTAGAAATTGAAGAGCGAGTATAGCACTAATCACTGTATAAATTACAAATAACGATTTTCTATTTAAATACAACTCATATCTCCTTTATTATGGGAATTCCCTTTCAACTAGCAACAATATTGAAAAATAATACAAATTGGGCTGTATTATTTTTCAAGCTGTCCCTTACATAAACAACAATAGACTAACTGCCATTACCATCATACCACACACTAATCCATACATAGAATAATGGTGCTCCCCATACTCTCTTGCACAAGGTAATAATTCATCTAAGGAAATGAATACCATAATCCCTGCCACACTTGCAAATAAAATCCCATACACCATATCATTCATAATGGGTAATAACAATAGCCAACCAATCAATGCTCCAATAGGCTCTGCCAATCCAGAGGCAAAGGAATATAGAAATGCTTTCTTCTTAGAACCGGTCGCATGATAGACAGGAACAGCCACCGCAATTCCCTCTGGAATATTATGCATAGCAATGGCTATTACAATAGGAATGGCTACCTCTGGTTCTTGCATCGCAGAAATAAATGTTGCCAATCCTTCTGGAAAATTGTGAATGGCAATTGCAACAGCTGTAAAAACTCCCATTCTCATTAATTTCCCATCTTCCTCATTATTCCTTGGTTTTACCCTAACGTCTTCTGATTCCAATTCAAAGGAAACCATTTCATGCGGATTCTCGGCTGTAGGAATTAATTTATCAATAATTCCAATCAACAACATTCCTCCAAAAAAAGAAACTACTGTTACAATCGCCCCTTGTTTCTCCCCTAATTCCATGATTAAAGAATCTTGTGCCTTCACAAAGATTTCAATCATGGATACATAAATCATCACCCCTGCTGAAAACCCAAGACTTATGGATAAAAATGTTTTATTAGTACGCTTTGATACAAAAGCTATTAGACTTCCAATCCCTGTACACAATCCTGCAATAAATGTCATCCCAAATGCTAATACGATATTTTCCATATTTTATTGATTCCTCTTCTTACTATTAGTAACAAGTTAGCCATCGCTAACTTGTTACTAATAGTATATGCACTTGTTCTTTATTTGTCAATTATTATTTTATAGACGGTTGTGGCAAGACATATCATGCTATGTATCATATTCTATTTCTCCTTCATTATATACACAACTTCCATATACACTAATATAAAATATAAGCAAAGCTTTTTACTTAATTACATTATAGCATTACACGCAAAATCAAGCAACCCTATAAGAGGGCAATATCATTAGGGAGGGTTAGTAATTGCTTTTTTTATCTATAAGTGATAGAATAACCATTGTAACCTATTAATGTCATACAAATGAGGAATATAAAATGAAAAAAATAAAGCAATTAACCCTTTTCACATTGATCTTAGTACTTAGTCTTTCTTTAGTGGCATGTGGAGAAAAAGATACATCTACTACAAATATGGGAGCCGATGTAGTGGACGATGTGCAAACAGAAGAAACATTCGTTGTAGATACAACAACAGGGAATGAACACGAAGAAGTTCTAACTGATGATCCAGAAAGCGATTCTTCAGACGCAGTAACTTATGAGAGTTATTATGAAGATTTAAACAATTTTGGTGCAAGTATAATGGCTGATCAGGAAGAAATGTTGGAAATAAGCACTGCATTTGTTGCTGATCCTACTAATCCTGATAATATTACAATGCAAGCAACATCTTTAACGAATTTATCAGAAATATTAGCTACTGCAAGTGCGATTACACCAACAGAAGATATGCTAGAACTACACCAAGCCTTTGAAACATCTTGTTTAGAAGCAATAACAGCATTAGAAGATTTAAGTGCTATGTTAAATGATGAATTTGCAGATGCTAATGATGAAACTCTTCAAGAATATAATGAGTTAAGCCAAGTATATACAGAAAAGTTTATGGCATTTACTACTAATCTTTTTGCTGTTGTAGATGAATTACAAGCGAAACTTAATTAGTATTCAGTGATTCTTTTTATGCTATACGTTGTAGGTATAGTATATAATGATATTTGTAGTCTTAGAACAGATGACAAGGGATACCACAATATTAACTATTATGGTATCCCTTTCTATTTTTAGTAGGGTCGATTATTCTTTTTAGAATATTCTTCAAGTGTTTCAGATAAATCTTCACGTTCTATATCATCATAAGAAATATATGGAGCATTCCAAGCAAAATTTCCTTCTTCATTAAAAACTCCAAATGTAATATACTTAAATTTCATATTTTCTGCATCAAATACTCGCTTAACTTCCCTTTTGACACTTATCACATACGTATGTACTCGTTTGAAATCATAAAAAGCATCCTCAACAATTAGATCAAGGTCAGAATATGTTTCTTCGATATAAACTTTTGCATTTTTATTGACCAAGTATTTTGATACGGGATTACCAACAACAGCATTTGCAAAATATAGTACCAATCCTATAATTACAAAGGCAAGCAAAATCGCACCAATTTTTAAGTATTTTTTCATTTATTTCTCCTTTTTCAACCCAAAGTCTAGTAACATCGCCACAACAATACCAATGAGTGACACACAAACATACAATCCTGCATACCAAACACTTCCCATTAGTGACATCCAAAACACATTACTATCTATAAACATCCATGCAGCATTTGTGGTACAAACAGTTATAAATATAAACAAAAGTGCAAGATACGTTTTCTTTTTCAAGCCATTTATTACGTGCAATGCCAAATATCCATGTTTTAACGCTAGAATTACCTTTAAAAGTATGTAGCGACTTCAAAACTGCTAAAAAAGTTTCGGAAGTCAAATCTTCTGCAAGGAGTTTATCACGAGTTAGACTATATAAATATTTATACACATCAAGCTTGTATTTTTCATATAAATCTTTCATAAAATCTCCTTTCGTTATATTAGTTGCACGAAAACTTAATTCGTTACATAATTTTTTATTTATTTTACAATATCATAAATAGACATAAAACTACAAGCCTATCACACTCTAGAAGATACTCGCATAAGAGCATTTTTGCAACCGAAAAAGACCTAACAGAAATTTCCGCTTAGGTCTTTCATGTTATGCTTATTGTTTTGATTTTCACTCCTTATTACATTAATTCTACTAGAAATCTATACCAGAACAATTAGCTCCTATCCAAATAAATCTTTCAAATTCTTCTCACCACACAACTTTTCTTATAAAAGGCTATTCCATACTCTAGTATATCTACATACCCCTCATCTTCTAACCCTACTCGGTACTTCCTACTCTCTACCTGCGCTAAGGCTTCTGTAACCTTACTCTCTAATTCCATTACCTTTTCTGCCACTTTGAATTCCATAATACAAGCCTTCCCTCTATGGTTAACATACTTTAAGAGAAAGTCTGGTCGTCCATTTCCACTTTCTCGATTGGATACTGGTAGATATCCCCTCATTCCTTGATAGATCCCAATCATCACTCCATGGTAAAACGCTTCTCGTTGCGTTGCGATAGTTCCATCACAATAACTAATACTTCTCTCTAACACTCTAGTAATCTCTTCTTCCATGACTTCCACATCACCTATTAGTGTTGCTTCATATAGCTTAGTTAAGTCCACAGGATAAACACATTCATTCATCCAATCCATAATTTGATTCCGATAGATATACCTTACTTCTCGATTAGGAATCTGTAATGTTCCATAGATGCTATCATTAAAGTCTTGTCTCTCTCCCACTTTCTTTAAATACCCTGTAAAATATAGAAAATTCCACAGGTTATCCTTGCTTTTATATACATCTTCATAAGTAACATCTTCCTGAATGACTTTTTCAATACTTCCTCCCGAAAGAAGCACTTCTAGTTCTGCCTTTACCACATCATCAGCTCCATAGATTAAGTCCTTTACAATGCTATTAGAACTGGTGTTCGACCAGTGTGGTCTTGGAAACGCACCTAGATCCACTCGTACATCTTCCATATAATTCATCAAACTCCACGGATTGTACACTTGGGTATCTCCAAATAGATAGCCATTATACCACTCTCTTACTTGTGATATCCACTCTTCTCGATCATAGTGTGCTAACATATCTTCTACTTCTTCTTCCGTAAACCCAAAGTATTCTCCATATTCCTTATTTTCTATGGATACAACTCTTAAATTATTTAACCCCGTAAAGATACTTTCCTTGCTAATTCGCAAACACCCTATAATTACTGCAAACTTTAAGGAATTGTTCGTCTTAAGGCTTGCACCTAATAACCCTCTGATAAAACGAATCATCTCCTTATAGAATCCTTCAAAATAAGCATTTTCTAATGGTACATCGTATTCATCGATGAGTAGAATCGCTTTCTCTCCATAAGCTTGTTCTAAGCATTTGCACAGAAATTGAATAGAACTAACCACCATCACATAGTCTGCTTCTTGATTACTAAGTAATTGATACATTCTCTTCTCGTCTTCTGTTAATCGTCCACTATCTAGTATTCCACTATGTCGTCTATACTCACTAGCAATCATGTTATAAAGTGCACGATAACAATAGTCAAAATTCCCCTGCTTTGCCTCTTTGAAATTCAGCATAATCACAGGATACTTTCCCATATGTTCTTGGTACTTCTCTCCTGCACGTTCTATTTTTAATCCTCGAAATAACTTACTCCTATCTGAATGCAACTTCTCCACACAAGAAGGATCTCTATTCTCAAAGAAGTACTGTAGCATACTAAGATTTAGACTCTTCCCAAATCGCCTTGGGCGAGTAAATAGAGTAACCTCTGCTGTGTTATCTAATAAAGTCTTAATCAGTAAAGTTTTATCTACATAATAGCACCCGTGTTGTATGATTTTCTGAAAATTATCAATTCCTATAGGTAATGGTTTATACTCTTTCATAGATACGAAACTCCCTCTAATTATAGTGATATATTGCTTCTATGATACCTTAGATTCAAAACTCTGTCAATTTGAAGCACATTCTTTGGGATAATTTACTGTTTATTCTCAGCAAACTATATTTTGGTTTTTCTAAGCAACACAAGTCCAGCTATTACTGCACAAAGTTCAGCAAAAGGTACACTAAGCCATATACCATTAATGTCGAAGAATTTTGGTAATAAAATAATACCAATACTTACAAAAACAAGACCTCGACTAGCTGCTACGATAACTGATTCAAGACCTTTTCCTATAAAAGTGAAATAGCCTGAATTTAATATATTAAATCCTGACATTAAAAACGCTATTCCATATAGCTTCCCTCCCGATACAGCTAATTCAACTAATGCCGGTTCATCCTTAATGAATAATCCTACAAGTTGTTCTCCGGCAAAAAATAAAAGTAAAAACAAAATCATTCCAAAGATGAAGTTTGTAACATATGCAATCTTCATCATCTGTTTTACTCGCTTTCTATCATTTGTGCCAAAATTATAGCTTATAATAGGACCTATGCCATCAGATATACCGAATAACAGCATACCACCAAATGTACCCATATAGTTAATCGCTGTAAAGGCAGCTACGCCACCTGCCCCTGCAATTTGCATAAGCGAAGTGTTGAATAAAAAAGCCGTTACAGCAATAGAAATCGTGTTAATTCCTTCAGACGAGCCATTATATAAAGTTTTCCCGATACATTCAGTTGAAAATTTGCCTACAAAAACATTAAGCACATTCTCTTTATTAAGCATCGGCGAAACTACAAATAATAGCGCCGAAATATATGCTGTTCCTGTTGCAAGTGCAGCACCCATAACACCCATATCTAAACGTACAATGAATAGGTAGTCGAGAAATATATTGACAATAATACTGATTATCGAACCATAAAAATATCGTTCAGGTTTACCTATAATTCGATTTAGAAAGCCAAAATAAAACATGGTACACATGGGAATTGCAAAAATTGAAATCACCTTAATATATGTTGATGTATCCGAAATTAAAGTTGCATCAGCACCTAGCAAATTCGCAAGTTGCGTATTTAATATTGACCCTAATATTGTAACGATAGCTGCACTTATCCAAATAATAATCTTAAAGGTATGAAAACAATTTTGCGCTTTTTCTTTGTTTCCAGTTCCAAGATTTAACCCTACATAACTTTGCGTACCAATACTTATAATCATACTGATACCTATTATAAGATGCATAAATGGCTGGGCGATATTAACACTCGCAAGAGCATTACTACTTACATGATTTCCTATAAACATCCCGTCAATCATACCTTGTGCACCTGAGATAATCATGGCTATCACCGCAGGAATGGCGTACGTTATAAATAGCTTTGGTACACTTTGTGTGCTTAAAATATTACTCTCTTTTTTCATGTATCTCCTCTTTCGTCACCATATCTCCTATCAAATTTAATAATTCACATAAATTATGAATTTCCTCATTCGAATACTTACCCTCTATTCTGTTTGAAAGTTCTTTTCCGAACTTTTCACCAGAATAATCAAAATACATATGTTCATTTACAAAGAGGTAGTAAACTCTTTTATCATTATCACATTGCTTTCGAGTCACATACCCTTTCTTGATAAGTTCCTTGATTTTCTTCGTAACCGATGGTCGTGAAACGTGAAGCATATCGGCAATTTGTGTAGATGTATATTCTCCTGGATGTGCAGATATTATGTCAAGATAAAGCAAGTCATTATAAGTAAGTTTTGTTTCATCCTGTAAACTATTTTGTAATTTTAGTTCAAAAATAGATAAATCGTGGTAAAATTTACCCATTGCTTTTGTTAATTCAGTGTTCATTTCTCATTCTCCTTTTCAAGTATAGTTGTATTATAATAACTATTATAGTGCAACTATATTGTTTTGTCAATCAGATAATAACAAATATAATTCTAAAGAAATTCGAAGTTTACATCTTCATCAAAAAAGGAACTTTATCATAAAGTTCC
>JAWXVF010000019.1:0-28080 GCA_044425555.1 Eubacteriales bacterium | reverse complement strand
GTACACCTTTTTTACCTAACTCTGCAAATCGTTGTAAATCAATAGCATCTCCAAATACCGGCGTATAATCCACCTTAAAATCCCCTGTATGTACTACAATTCCTGCTGGAGAATAGATTGCCAAAGCAGCTGCATCTACAATACTGTGATTCGTTTTAATAAATTCAATACGGAAACAACCTAAATTAATAATCTGTCCAAACTTTACCTCTTTTCTTCGAATCTTAGGAAGTAAATTATGTTCTTTTAATTTATTTTCAATTAGTCCCATAGTTAACCTTGTAGCATAAATAGGTACGTTTAATTCTTTAAATACATAAGGAATGGCTCCTATATGATCTTCATGACCATGCGTAAAGACAAATCCTTTTATTTTATCAATGTTATCTGTTAAATAACTTACATCTGGAATCACTAAATCAATCCCTAACATATCGTCAGCTGGGAATGACAGTCCACAGTCCACCACAATAATACTGTCTTCATACTCAAAGGCAGTGATGTTCATTCCAATTTGTTCTAACCCACCTAATGGTATAATCTTTAGGTTCGACAAATTAGTCATATTTTCTTTTTTTTGTTTCAAAAATCTTTCCTCTCTCTTTTCTAAGATGTTGTAATTCATTGATAAATTACAATTATTAATTGTTACGTTCTGTTTCTGCACTTACTAATTATTGCGTAAATTCAATATCATCTAATAAACTTGCAAACACTTGCGAGATTGCATTGAGTTCTATATCATCCGACACAATTTCATATACGCTTTCTTTTTCAGTGCCACTAGCAACATCTTTCAGAATCAATGCATCTGCATCACCATGCTCTGCTTCCGTTACTAAAATATATTGAAAACCATTTAATTTTGTTTCTTCTATCACAAAAAATTCTACTGGTTCATCACTATCTAGCATAAAGGTAACTTTATCCATATAACTCCATTCTCTTGGTTCTAATCCGATTGCATATTCTTCTTATAATCTAAAAACCCTTGCAAAATAAACGTGGCTGCAATCTGATCCACGTACTCTTTCCGATTCTCTCGTCGAATACCAACTTCTATCATAGTCTTTTCTGCGGCAACCGTAGTTAATCTCTCATCCCACAATGTAACTTGCAAACCAGTTCGACGTTCAATATGTTCTTTAAATACCATTGTCTTCTCAGCTCTAGGTCCTAATGTATCATTCATGTTCTTGGGATATCCTAATACCACTTCTGTCACTTCATATTCTTCTATGAGCGTCTCAATTCTTGCTAATGTTTGTCGCAATTTATTCTCATCTTTACGACGAATGGTCTCCATCCCTTGTGCTGTAATTAATAGAGGATCGCTAATAGCAACACCTACTGTTTTCGATCCATAATCTAAACCTATCATTCTCATATGATTAGTTCAATACCTTTCCTAAAATCTTACCATTACGATGATTGATTAAGATTTCTCATATATTCTTTCAACATTTCTTCTACTAATTCGTCACGTTCTACTTTCATAATCAAACTTCTTGCACTATTATGACTTGTAATATAGGTAGGATCCCCTGACATAATATATCCCACTAACTGATTAACTGGATCATAACCTTTTTCTTGTAAAGCTTCATATACAGTTGCTAAAATAGTCCCAACTCCTGTTTCTTGCTCTGCTTCCACTTTAAAATATTGTGTATTATCCAAATTTGGCATCTTTGTTCTCCGTTTCTCTTACAGTTAAGATATGATACTATTTTTTATCATACCCTATTTTGCAAGAAAATACAATGAATTATTCAATAATTTCCATAATTTCTTGGGATTTCCTTCCTTTAACACTTGCTTTTCTTATAATATTGACAAGATTTTCTTGGGATTTCCTAGCTACTTTACAATATTCTCTCGTATATCCGACTTGGTAGATTATTCCCTCTATTTCCTTTTCTTCTTCATAGATAACCTCTATCTCTTTGCCCACGAATGCCTCTTGATATTGTTGTCTATGGAATTTTGTTAATGCTATTAATTGTTCGCTTCGTCTCGCTTTATCACCTGAAGCAACCTGCCCTTTCATCTGTGCAGCTTTCGTTCCTTTTCTCTTCGAATATTTAAATATATGTGCCTCTGCAAATTTTACTAATTCTACAAATCGAATAGTTTCCTCATGTTCCTCATCGGTTTCTTCTGGAAAACCTACAATTAAGTCAGTCGTAATAGCTGGGGCATCTAAATACCGTCTTAGTAGTTGTACTTTCTCATAGTATTCACTCTTTGTATACCGTCTATTCATTCTCTTTAACACCGTGTCACTGCCACTCTGTAGCGATAAATGAAAGTGTGGACACACTTTTGTTAATTTAGCAATCCTTTGTACAAAATCTTCTGTTATAATTCTAGGTTCCAATGACCCCAATCGAATACGTCTTACACCCTCTATTTCATGTATTTCTTCTACCAACTCTAACAAAGAAATAGGGATTTCCCAATCCACACCATAAGAACTAATATGAATCCCTGTTAAGACGAATTCTTGATACCCATTTCTAGATAAATCCTTCACTTCTTCTAAAATAGATTCTACTTGTCTACTTCTTACTCGTCCTCTTGCATAAGGAATAATGCAATAGGTGCAAAATTGGTTACAACCATCTTGAATTTTTATAGTTGCTCTCGTATTTTTCCCTGTATGCGTACGTTTCATCTCTTCATATTCACAGCCTTCATTCACATCAATAATGGTAGTATGAGCGAGGGTTTTATCGCATATTTGCTCTTCTTCTCTTATACGAATAAACTCCTCTAAAATGGTAAGTACATCTTTCTTCTTATTATTTCCAATTACTAGATCAATTTGTGTGTCTTCACAAACTTGTTCCTCATTCATTTGTACATAGCAACCCATTGCCACTACAATGGCACTTGGATTTAATTTCTTAGCCTTATGTAGCATTTGCCTACTTTTTCTGTCTGCAATATTCGTTACACTACAGGTATTTACTAAATACACATCCGCCACCTCATCAAATGGCACAATGGTACAACCTCTTTCTTGTAACATTTGTTGTAATACATCTAATTCATAAGCATTGGTCTTGCACCCTAGATTATGCAATGCAACACTATTTATATTTTTCATACAATTCCTCACTATTTATAACGAAACTTTATTTTTCTAATATTTCATATTGACTTTTGAACCATTTCCGATTAGTATGAAGATAGTAATTAAATCAATTATTTTACATACTAATTAAGGAGGTAGAACAATGAAAGCAGTTCAAATTTCATTAAATTCAATCGACAAGGTTAAATCATTTGTTAACGACATCACAAAATTCGATTATGATTTTGATTTAGTATCGGGTAGATATGTAATCGATGCAAAATCAATCATGGGAATCTTCAGTTTAGATTTATCTAAACCAATCGACTTAAACATTCACGCAGCTGATGGTGAAGCAGAAGATGTTTTAAATGTATTAAAACCATACATCATTGATTAATTTAATGCAATCATTTTAGAAAAGCAGACATTTGTCTGCTTTTTTAGTTATCTACTAGAGGGCTTTATGGTAATCACTTCCTTCGTAGTAAGAGCCGTTTCCACCAACTCTTCTATCATACCCTCTAATTGTTTTTCATGGGTATTAATGATTTTAAGATTCGGTTTCGTAACAGGATGTTTTGCCACAAAAATCGTACAGCAATCTTCATATGGTAAAATTGAAGTTTCGTAGGTATTAATCTGTTCTGATAGTTCCACGATTTCTTGCTTATCAAATCCAATCAAAGGGCGATATACGGGTAATCGACAAACTTCATTGGTTGCTAATAAGCTTTGTAATGTTTGAGAAGCAACTTGTCCAATGCTCTCTCCTGTAATTAACCCTAAGCATTCTGTATCCATTGCAATGGTTTCTGCCATTCGCATCATATATCTTCTCATAATAATTGTTAATTCTTCGTGAGGACATACTTCATAAATTTTTAGTTGAATATCGGTAAAATTAATTACGTGCAAGTGAATCGTTCCTGTGTAACGAGAGATTAATCTTGCTAAGTCTATTACTTTCTCTTTGGCACGTTCACTCGTATATGGTGGTGCATGAAAGTACACTGCATCAATTTGTACTCCTCTTTTTGCAATCATGTATCCTGCTACCGGAGAATCAATTCCTCCTGACAATAGTAACATAGCCTTTCCATTGGTACCAATTGGCATACCACCCGCCCCTTTTATCTCAAGAGAATATATATATATTTTCTCACGAATCTCCACGCACAATTCCATATTAGGATGATGAACATCTACTTTCATAGTTGGAAACGCTTCCAATAAAGCTCCTCCTAGCTCACAATTAATCTCCATAGAATCTAGTGGATAGTTCTTTCTAGCACGTCTTGCATTCACTTTAAACGTCATGGTATGATTCTCATAAGCTTGTCCTACATAATCACACACCACCTTTTTTAATTCCTCAAACCCTTCATCCATTACGTAGACCACTGGACAAATTCCTGAAATACCAAATACTGTTTGTAATCCCTCAACCGTTTCTTCGTAATCGTATGTCTCACTTATTACGTCTACATAGATTCGTCCTTGCTTCTTATGAACTTGAAATTCCCCTTCGCATCTTTTTAATATATAGCGAATCTGTTTCACTAATGCATCTTCAAACATAAATCGGTTCTTTCCCTTTACCCCAATTTCTGCATATTTAATTAAAAATGCTTTATACATACACTAACCTCTTTTCCAATCCATTAAGCCTACCTGCATAGTGCTACAGATAGGCAATTTTTCTATTTTAACTCTAACGTCTCGTATATTTACGCAACAATGGTATCATATCATATAATGTTTCTAATGTATAGCTTATTTCCTCTTTTGTGGTAAACGTTGAAATACTAAAACGTATGGTAGATTCTAAGACTCCATTAGATACCCCCATGGCTTGTAATGTCTTAGATGGTGTCGGGTGGTTAGCCGCACATGCACTTCCAGCCGATACATAGATGTCTTGTTCTTCTAATGCGTGTAGTAATACTTCACTTCTCACACCAGTAAAAGAAGCACTCACAATATGCGGTGCCGAATCTCTTCCCTTACGACCATTAATAGTCACATCCTCTATTTCTTCTAATCCCTTTATTAACTGAAATTTTCGTTCATATGAATGTTCTACTTTTTCATCAAAGTTACGATTCATTTGAGAGAGTGCTTCTGCCATACCTGCAATTCCTGCCACATTTTCTGTACCAGAACGAAGACCCTTTTGCTGTCCACCACCATAGGTAATTGGTTTGATTTTTACTCTCTCACTCACATACAAGAATCCAACACCTTTTGGTCCATGAATTTTATGACTACTAACAGATAAGAGATCAATTTTCATTTTGTGAGGATAGATTCTGTATTTCCCATATCCTTGAATATCATCTACGTGAAATAATGTCTTCGGATTCTTACGCTTAATTAATTCCCCTGCTTCCCTAATAGGTTGTACTGAACCAATTTCATTATTTACGTGCATAATAGATACTAGTATTGTCTCTCTTGTAATGGCTCTTTCTAAATCTTTTAAAGAAATTACACCATAACGATCTACCGGTAAATACGTTACATGAAATCCTTCACTTTCTAAATATTTCATGGTTTCTAAAATAGCAGGGTGCTCTATTCTCGTAGTAATCAAATGTTTCCCTGTTCGATAATTGGCTTTGGCGACTCCAATTAACGCTAAATTATCCGATTCCGTTCCTCCAGAAGTGAAAAAGATTTCTTTTTCTTTTACTTTTAATTGACCAGCAATGATTTCTTTTGCTTCTTTTATATATCGTTCAGCATACAATCCCTTTGTATGCAAACTAGATGGATTTCCATATTCTTCACACATAACTTGTGTCATAACAGTAGCTACACTTTGATAGCATTGTGTGGTTGCAGAATTATCCAGATAAGCTTCCATGTTTTTCCTCATTTATGATTCCATCGTCCAAGCTTAGCTTCTACAATTTCCTCATTCTATCTTTCTATGGTATTTCTATTATCATATGTTCTAATTTTCTAAATGGTACATGATAAAAGCAAGTGTAGTCAACCCTGCTGTTTCTGTTCTAAGAATTCTTCTTCCTAAAGTGATTGGTTGTATATTCTGTTTCCTTGCAAGTTCAATTTCTTCCTCACTAAATCCTCCTTCAGGTCCTATAAAAATGCCTACTCGTTGACCAGGTTGAATCTGCTCAATCCACTCTCTCGTTTCCTGCATTCCCTTGGCTAGTTCGTACGGAATACAGAGTAAATCCATAGTGCTTGCATATTCCATTGCCTCTTTGTAGGTATGTAATTTAATAACATTTGGTATTTTATTTCTTTTGCTCTGTTTAGCTGCTGATTCTGCTATAGTTTGCCATCTTTGTACCTTAGACTTAGCCTTCTTTTCATCAAATTTAACTACACATCTCTTCGTAGCTACTGGCACAATCTCATGTACCCCTAATTCTGTTGCTTTTTGCACAATCCATTCCATTTTATCAGATTTTGGTAACCCTTGAAATAGAATTATATTAGCTGATAATTCTGTTGTTGCTTCCGAAACAGAGCAAATAGTAAGTATCACTTCTTCTTCAAGAAATGCCTTCAGTTCACAGCAATATTCTCGCTCATCTATGCCATTACTTACAGATACTTCTTCTCCTATCTGTATGCGCAATACATTCTTCGCATGGTTATAATCTTTTCCCGTTATACGAATCTCATCTTTGCTTTCTACAATCTGTTCACTTGGTACAAAAAAATGATGCATTAATTCAATAACTCCTGTTTTCTATTTTATTCTTGCTGTGATGCTCACCCATTCACCTTGGTAAGTAGTTTCCACAATTTCAAAACCTGCCACTTGCAAAGCATCTGTTACTACTTTCTCTTTATCATCAATAATTCCTGATGTAATATAATAAGCTCCTTTTTTCATATGCTTGCCAATCACCGCTGTTAATGGTAATAATACTTCTGCAAGAATATTGGCTACTACAATATCATACGTCCCATAACCCACTTGCTCTTTGACTTCTTGTTCACTTATAAGGTTTCCAATCATAACTTCTAAATCTTTTGAGTCAATTCCATTTGATTTCATATTTGCATAAGTGGCCTCTATGGCACAAGGGTCTAGATCCGTTCCTACTACACGTTTTCCTCCAAACATCAACGATACGATTCCTAGAATTCCACTACCACACCCTATATCTAATAGTATGGTGTCACTATTTACATATTTTTTCAATTGCCTGATGCAAAGTTGAGTAGTTTCATGCATCCCTGTTCCAAATGCTGTCCCTGGATCAATATGAAGAATCTTTTTATCTCGATCTTCTTCTTTTACCTCTTCCCAAGATGGAATCACTAATAAATCGTCTATATAAAATTGATGAAAATACTCTTTCCAATTATTAATCCAATCTATATCTTCCGTTTCAGAGATTACCATACTTCCTTCTCCAATATCCATAAAACCACGAAGCTCTTCTAATTCTTTCTCTATATTGGCAAGAAGCTCTTTGCTATTCTCTTGTTCATTTTCCTCTTGTTCCACAAAAAAGCTTAAGTATGCAATACCATCATCTTCTTCCACATCCGGTAAAATATCCACAAACATACTTTCTTTTTCTAAGGGTGTTAAAGGTACCTTATCTTCGATTTGCGCCCCATCTAATCCTATATCGTATAAGGTGCTAATAATCATATCTTCTGCTTCTGTAATTGTTTTAATGGTAATTTTTGTCCATTTCATGGTGTATTAATCCTTCCTGTTGATGGTCTTAAATATCTATATACTTTTTAATCCATATGTCTTATCATTGTATCACATCTTTTATGAAAAATATATTGAGAAAAGTCAAGCTACGGTCTTACCGAAGTTCCATCTGGTAATCTTGACATCATCCACGAAAAATCCATGTCTACTGGCGGATACTTAGCTGCTGCCACTTCATCAAATTCAATCCCAATTCCTGGTGCATCTGACAGATATACATAACCATCTTTCGCATCAGGACACCCAAGAAATACTTCTCGCTCTTCTTTCGAAAAGTAAGAAAACTCTTGCACTCCAAAATTATTACACTTTAAATCCAAATGCATCTGTGCAACCATACCAATTGGTGATAAATCAGAAGGTCCATGCCATGCCGTTCTAACACCATACAACTCACAAATATTTGCCAATTTAATAGCAGGTGTTATTCCTCCAATATCGCTTAAATGTACTCGAATAAAATCAATCCACTGATTTTGAACCAATGGTTTCCACTCAATTGGACTTGTAAATAGTTCACCCATAGCAAACGCTACAGAAGTTTGTTCCCTTAGATACTTGTAATAAGAAGCTTGCTCCGGTGGCAAGGCATCTTCTAAGAAAAACAAATGATATGGTTCTAATTCTTTGGCAAGAGTTAATGCATCTACTACAGACAAACGTTCATGAATATCATGCATCATCTCTAATTCTTCTCCAAATTCACTACGAATGGCTTCTATTAATTGTATAGTACTATGAATATATTTCTTCGGATGATAATATGCCCCCTCTGGTGCATTCATAGGTTTTACAATCTGTTGATTCTTACCGTTAAAATTACCTCCATAAATCCCCATATGACATCTTACATATCGAAAACCTTTTTCTGTTAATTGATGTATATTTTCTTTCACTTCTGCAATAGAATTTCCATCTGCGTGAATATATACATGAATTCCTTCTCTAGACTTTCCACCTAACAGATTATAAAGGGGCATATTAGCAATCTTTCCCTTAATATCCCATAAAGCTTCATCTACACCCGAAATAGCATTATTTAATACCGGTCCATTTCTCCAATAAGAACTTCCCATCATCATCTGCCATGCATCTTCTATATTATGTACTGATTTTCCAATTAACATAGGTCTTAGATATTCTTCCACTGCTGTCACTACCGTTTTGTATCTCCATGTAAACGTAGCACATCCATATCCGTACAATTCAGGTTCTGTAGTTTCTACTTTTACTACCACTAAATTAATATTTAGTGGTGCTGTTACAAATACTTTAACATCTCTAATCTTTACATCTTTCATTTTATTAATCAATCCTTTCACTTTTTAATATAATACAATTATACTAGTATCTTTACATCTTGCTACATCATATATATCAAGCATAACAAATATTTGAATGATTCTAAATTTAATAATTTTATTGAAATAGTTAAAATTTTTACTTTTTATTCTATCCACCCTTCCTTTTGGCGAACCTAATATATTTTTTTATCATTGTACCATATCTTTTTCCAAAAACATATTACGAAATATTTTCTTAATGTACGTATAAATTTCAGACTATAAAAAGACCTTCTATGCTAATCTCATAACATAAAAGGTTCTTCCTTTCTCCAATTACTAATTAAGTTGTGGTTTCTCTGTCTCGTAAGTACAACAACTTTCCTTCTGAATCTATCTCATCTCGCAATTCATTAGTGGTATTATGATAATCTACTACATCAAAAAAATAAATAATATTAGAATCCTCCAACATATCTTTCAACACATAGATTGAACGTAACGAGCATCCCATAACTGCTATATCTACATCAGAAGTTCTTTTATATCTGCCTGTAGCTCTACTTCCAAATAAAATCACTTTTTCTAAATCTGGTATTTGAAGAAAAATATCAAATAATTCATGCATTACTTCCTCACTAAATCCAAATTCATTCATACTAGAACTCCTAATCTTGTTTTAAATTCTCTAATGTTTCAACTATACATACGATATAATTTTCTCGTATTTCACATATTATCTCTTCCGTAACATCTTCACTGTAAATATGGGATGTTAAATTTCGTGCTTGTAAAGCTTTTAACAAAATATCTCCATCTTGCACCACTCCACACTGAAATGCAGAACGTATTGTTTCCTTAGGAGAATTCACCATAATACCACTTTCTGATTCCAAATAGTCCTTCAGTGTCTTCCAGCAAAGCTCCATTGCAATTTCAAACAATTGAATAAACCCAGCTTTACTTAATTCATCCGCAAGCACGTTATCTTTATATTTCAATAAATTACTTACTGCTTTATCAAAACTTTTTAACCGTAACTTCCATCGTTTTTCACTCATACATACTACCAACCTCTACTTCCCATCCCGTCACATAACATTCCTTCTTAGAAAGTGCAATCAAGTCCTCTTTCTTCTCTAAGTCTTCTATCATGTCTTTTCTTGAAGGAAGAGAACTCCACGGCTCAATGCAAATATAAGGAGCATCTATTTTTGGCATATGCCATATTCCTAAGTATGGCATTTCCTTATAATTTACACGAATACTTTTCTTACCTTGTAGTGAGTTTAACAAAACACTTTTTGCCATGTCACGTAGAATAATAGCATCTTCATCAAACATAGAATGTTCTAATGGTAGTCGAACACCCTCTTCTAAGTCAAATGGTTCGTCTTTCCCATTCACATAGCAATCTTCACTCATCCCTACTCGGTAAACATCTGTATTCTCTGAAAATTCTAATGAGTAATCTGAAAAAGTAAGTCCTTCTTCCATGGGAACGTAAAATCCAGGATGACCACCTATTCCAAAGTACATAGTAGTATTTCCTTTATTTTCCACACGGTATTCTACCAATACTTTATTCTTATGTAAACAATACTGAACAAACAAGGCAAATGTAAATGGATATTGTTCTCTAGTGTGCATAGAATCCTCTAATAAAAATGTAATACAATCCTTCCTTTGCTCTATCACCAAGAATTCAGAAAGATTGGCAAATCCATGTATACACATTTCATAAATATGATTCTTATAGGAATATTTCCCATCTGTTAATCTCCCCACATAAGGAAATAAGAGTGGAGAGCGATTACCCCAGTACGTTGAATCGCCTTGCCACAAATATTCACACTGTTCTTGATCCATAATAGACCATAACTCTGCCCCTTTAGACTCTATAACTACTTTCAAATATTTATTTTGAATGGTATAGTACATCTTCTTCCTCTCCTTTATTTTTCTGTAGGAGTTGGATATTCATTACATAACAAACGATATGGTGGTTCATCTTCTTCTATCGTAGGAAAACGTCCCATTTCTTCCTGAAAACGGTTGTCTGTGTTATCATCATTACATTGGGAAACTTCTCCTATTAAGACATCTCCTGTTCCTGGTTTTACATCAAAATCATGGTATTGATGTGGCCACAGAGTAATGCTTTCCCCTGGTTTTAATTCCACACCAGTACCAGCTTTTACATAATAAGAACGACCATCAGAATTCACCAAAACATCTGAATCTCCCAATTCACCATTATCATCATTATATACATGAATAATTAAGGTACCTCCACCACGATTAATAATATCTTCGCTTTTACTCCAGTGAAAATGCATAGGAGAATGTTGTCCTTCTTTTAACATTAATAATTTTTCTGCATATACTTTCTTATATTTAGGGTCATGAAGATTCCCATTTCGTATGGTAATCAAGGCAAATCCCACTTTTTCAAAGTTACCTAATCCGTAATCTGTAATATCCCATCCAAGCATATTGTCACGAATTTCATCATATTCTTCTCCTTTATTTGCCCATTCTTCTGGTGTAAAGTGACAGAATGGAGGAAGTGCGAATTTATAGTCGTTAATTAATTCTTCCATGCCTTTAATTGCTGCATTGATTTCTGAACGTTTCATAGTTTGTCTCCTTATTCTTAGCATAATTATAGATAACTTACCTTATACCTTTTTTATCACTACCATTATTAAAACCTTGTCTGTCCTACTACAATTACATTACAAAATATACTCTTTACAAGTCTATCATACTTTTTTATAAGCTACAACACCTTATTAAAGTATAATTTATAAGCTCAATTTAATTCCATGCTTTATAATTTTATATCCATTCTCTTCAAATAATACGCTTCACTCTTCTCTTAAATGTCAAATTCAATTTTAAGCGAAATAATTTCATATGGATTAAACGGAACTATTACTTGATTAGATTCTTCTTCAATTTTAATTTCCTCTTGATTTTCTTCAAGCATATTACATATAAATACTGATTTTAATGTATTTTTAAATTTTAATGTTACATTAGTTCTTCGATTATAATATTCGTACGCTCTTACTATAATATTTGTGGAATTTTCTGCTTGTTTAAGCACTTCAATAATCACATTTTCTACATTGCTAGAAACAAAAGATTTTTCTTTATCCAACGAACCCCCCTCATTATTCTTCACAATAGCTTTTAATGGGTTGTTTATCTCATAAGCCTTAGCAACTGTATTAGCAGTTTTCCAATTACCTTTATGAGGATAAATTGCAAATTGAAATGAATGATGTTCTTGATCTGCTTCCGGATTCGGATAGATACCACTTTTAATCAACGACATCCCAACCACGCCATTTTTTACGCTACAACCATACTTACAATCATTGGTTATACTCACTCCAAAATCATCTTCTGATACATCAATCCATTTATGCATACAAACTTCAAATCTTGCTTGATCCCACGAAGTGTTATTATGCGTCTTTCTAGTAACATTACCATACTGAATATCAAACGTTGCTTCATCTGTATGTACATCTATTGGAAAAACAGCCTTCATAAACACTTGCTTTTCTTTCCATTCGATTTCATTGCGTATTAAAATTTCAGCACTACTATAACCAATTGAAATATATTGTTCTATGGTAGAATCTAAATACTGTCTAGAGATTTTCAAAGTCGCTCTCACTGGTCCTTCTTCAACAACTTCCATACTAGTTACTTCAGATATTTCCCAACATTTCTCAGTATAATAATTATTTAAATCCCACGCATCATAATTATGTGGTTTATCTTCAAATGTCATTAACACATTGCCTTTTTGATTATATTTTAATACTTCACGCCTATTTATTTTATCAAATATCGAATCCATTTGTCCATTCTCATCAATTTTTACTAGCACATAATCATTTTCTAAGTATGTTGTTGTAATACTAATTGGTTTAAACACTACAGACTCATTGCTAACTTCATACGTTTTGTAACCTTTAGACGGAACAGAACTTGCATAAAATAAATATGCATTATTGTTTAATTTTTGTAAAGGATAAATTTTATCATCACATATAATATTCGTATACTCTTTACCTATATTTTCTAAATCAATATTTACTACACCATCTATTTCTAAACCATTCGGATTAAATACCACTACTGCTCCATTATTAGCAGAAATTTGCGTTGTTAGTACATTTAACTTTTTTGCAATTAAATCCGATCCAATAGTTTTAATTGTTTCATATTCAATTTTAGAATCATCATAGACTTCTTTAATAGAGCTTCCAGGAAGAATATCATGAAATTGATTTTTTAATATTATTTCCCATATTTCATAAATTTCTTTTTTAGGATAAACTTCATTATTCCAAATATATCCCATTACAGCAAAACACTCTAAATTTTGATTCATAAATTCTGAAAAACGATTTGATTTTTTATTTCTAGCCATAGATGTATAAGTACCTCTATGATACTCTAAATATAATTCACCTTTCCATTCAGGTAAATACTTACTCCCTTTTACGTTGTTCTCTAACACCTCAAAAAATTCTCTGGGATTGCTCATTTTTGTCATAGGACATCCTGGTATTCCCTTTTCCATACGCCTTTGATTTTCCAACATATCTTTTGTTGGTCCACCTCCTCCATCACCATATCCAAAACTAATCATAACTTCATTATTTAATTCTTTTTGGCTATATCTCTCCCATGCACCTTTCATTTGAGATGGATTAATATATGCATTATATGTGGTAAAGTGTTCTGTTTCAGTTGAACCAATCTCAATTGCTTTTTTATAATCTCTAGCAGGACTAAAATGTGTAAGTATTTTCGTACCATCTATTCCTTCCCACATAAATGTATCAAATGGTAATTTATTCATTTCATTCCAACTAATTTTAGTAGTCATAAAATAGCGAATATTACATTTGTCCATTATTTGTGGCAAGGCAGCAGAATAACCAAATACATCTGGTAACCACAGAATTTTATTATCAACACCAAATTCTTTTTGAAAAAATTGAATTCCATACATGAATTGTCTAATTAAGGATTCACCCGATGATAAATTACAATCCGCTTCAACAAACATCCCCCCCTCTGGTTGCCATCTATTTTCTTTCACTTTTTCTTTCATCTTTTCATACACATCTGGAGCATTTTTCTTTACATATTTATATAATTGTGGTTGACTTGACATAAATTGATATTCTGGATATTGATTCATTAACTCTAAAACAGTAGAAAAACTTCGTACCGCTTTATCTTCTGTCACTTTTAGAGTCCACAACCAAGCAATATCAATATGCGTATGTCCAATGCAATATATTATTTCATTACTTTTTCCACAATGAATATCATAGAATTCTTCTTTTATATACAGCTGTGCTTCTTTTAAACTATCATAATACATTTTTGAATATACTTTTCTTAAATCTAAACAGTTTAACGATTCATTTAAGGACTTCATGATTGTAATATATGCATGATCCGTATTACATAATAATTGTGCAACTTGGTAAGGGACAGAAATATCATAATAATATTTTTCTGTCTTATCATCCAATACTTTTATACATGATTCTAAATATAACCTATAATTCTGAGTTCCAGAAAAAGCAGATAATAATATTGTAAATTTATCCCCTTTTCTTGCTTTTTGAGTCAGTATAACCTCTCTATGGTTCACATCAAGTCCTTGTACACGAATATCATTCACATAAATTGTAAATTGAGGATTAGTTGCATCCCATTCTCCTTCTTGACCAGTCTTCAACTCGTAAACCACACATTCTCCATCATATATTTCTGGTATAACAATTTCAGTTTCAAACCAATAATACTCATTATTTCCACCCCAAAGCTCATTATTATTTATAGGCTTCCACTTATTTGTATTACATTCACATACGTTTCTATATTTTTCATCTGTTTTAAAATATTGATATTCTTTTACTTCTATCATTTCTTTATAACGTAATTCCTTCAATTCTTCTACTAATTTTCCAATTCTTTCTTCTATAAACAACATAACGTATTCTCCTATTATTTAATATTATTATAATTATCCTTTAGCTGCACCTTCCATATTAAATCCTTTTGACATATAATTCTGTGCTAGTATATATAAGACAATTGAAGGAATTGCATATAAAGCTGAATATGCAGCTAATTGACCATATATTACCATTCCATGTTGACCAAAGAATTGATACAATGTCACTGATGCAGGTAATTTCTCTATTGACTGAAGCAAAATATAAGGTACAAAAAAATTTCCCCAACTTGCCGAAAAAGTATATATAAATACTACACACACACCTGGAAACATAAGTGGTAATATAATCTTAGTAATGCACGTTATAACAGTTGCACCATCTACCTTTGCAGCTTCTTCTAATTCAATAGGTACACCATCCATGAAATTTTTAGTTAAAAATATTCCATATGGAAGAGATGTGGCTGTTAAAAACAATATTACACCTAATAATTGATCATACAATTTCATAGCTAAGAACATTTTATATACCGGTATCATAACAGCTGTAATAGGTAAAGCTGTCATTAATAAAATTGTATACATAAATATATTCTTATATTTCATTTCATATCTCGATATTGGATATGCTGCTAATCCTGCCACTATTACCACTAAAAATGATTGTGCAAACGAAATAAATAATCCATTACCAAATGCTTTTATATTACTCTTCTCAGACCATATTGCCTTATAATTATCTAATGTCCAATTTTCTGGTATTTTAACAGATGAAGAAGCTGTTATATCAAAGGAAGCTAATACAACCCATAATATAGGAAGAAGGAATATAACAGCCATACATGATAAAATTATATAAGGTATTTTCTTTTCTATCGTTTTTTTCATTTGTCTTCCTCCTAATCCACTTTAAGTATTCTTGTATAACATATACTTAAAATCATACCTATCATTAATAATAACATTGCTATTGCAGTACCATATCCTAATTGTTGCGATATAAACGCTTGCCTATACATAAAGATCGGCAATGTTAATGTAGATGTCCCTGGTCCTCCACCTGTCATCATATATACTAGACCAAATACCCCTAATGTGGATAAAGTGTTTAACATGGTATTTGTAGCGATTGTATTTTTAATACAAGGTATAATGATTTTTATCATAGTATATAATTTAGATGCTCCATCAACCTTTGCAGCTTCTTCAATGTCACTTGATACTCCATCTAGTGCTGATTGGAAATTCATCATAGAAAATGCAGTACCTCTCCATACATTTGCCAAAATTATAGTAACCATAGGAATCTCATATAACCACTCCACTCTTGGTATTGTAAAAAAACTTAATATTTGATTCAAGGTACCATATTCACCAAAAAAGGTAGTGCAACACATGGCGACAACCACTTCAGGAATAATCCAACCTAATAAAAATATAGGTCCTACAATTCCACGAAATACTTTATGTTTCCCTTTCATCAAGACTGCTATCATAAATCCTAAAATTTGCTGTCCTACTAAGCTACCTAACAAAAATATCAATGTATTTATTATACTTTTTCGAACTGTCAAGTCACGAAACAATGCTTGATAATTAGCTAGACCAACAAATTTAAAATTAGCAGCATTTTCTCCCGACAAAGCCAAATTAGTAAAGGAATAATAAATAGTTAATACTATAGGAACTATAAAAAATATAGCTAATAAAATAGCTGCTGGTGCAATTAAAACACCCCTTAATTTTTTTCTCATCAACTTTCACTCCTTATACATATAAAAATAGTGGTCAATAAGCAACCTTCATTTAACCACTATTTTCATATATTACTATTTACTTACAACGTTATCTGAACCTACAGCATTCCCCACATTAATTTCATATTGGGACATTGCTTCTACAGGGCTTGTACCAGAAGCTACCGATTCAACCATTGATTGAATATATGTAGTAACTGTAGTATATTGACTATTTCTTGGTCTATAATAAGCACCTTCTAAAGCAGAGGTAGCTTCTTCCATAAACGCTTGTTCTGTATATGCACTATCCATAGTAGCATCCATTTTGGTGGCTATGTTACCACTAGCTACAATATATCCTATATAGTTATCATGTTCCATACAATGTTTTATAAAATCAAACGCCAACTCTTTTTCATCTGATAACTCAGGGATAGATAAGCCCCATCCTCCTGACATCGTTATGGTTCCTGGTTCTTGCCCTTCCATAGTTGGCATTAATGCAAATCCTAATATATCTTCATACTCTGGCCAAGGCGAAGGTCCTGCTTCTTTATAATTACCAGTTATCCAAAATCCATCTAACGAGATTGCCAGTTTTCCATTTGGCATATATTCACGTGCTGATGTGTTACTAGCCTCACCATTTAATACTTGTGAAAGTGATGGTCCATATCCATTTGTATAGATTGCATCTATAAATTCTAGTGATGATAAAATATTGTCACTAGATACAATCCATTTGTCATCATTATCCAATAATTCTTCACCTGTACCATATAGTAACATTTCATATGTTTGCATAGATGTAGCTTCTCCTGTAGCTACCCCTGAATTACACCAAAAAGGAATTACATCTGGACACTCTGATTGTATTATTGCACAAACCTCTAAGATATCATCCCATGTTTTAGGTTGCCAAGGTACTTCAATTCCTGCTTGAATAAAAATCTCTTTATTGTACCATAATCCTCTTGTATCAGTACAATACGGAATCGTATACACTGCCCCGTCATCATATGTCAATCCTTCGACTAATGCTCCTGAATATATTCCATTATTCCAATCATCATAATTAACTAAATATGCAGATAAGTCAGTTAAATATCCAGCTGCTACATCCGATGCCAATTGAAACGTATCTTCACATACTATATCAGGTGCTGTACTTTCTGATTGCAATGACAAAGCTACCTTAGCAAAATAATCCCCCTCCGCTGCTGTAATAGGTGCTAATTTAATTTCTGCTTGATCCTTTAATTCCCATGTTTCATAAGCAGCAATAAACCAATCACTTAACACCGTTCCACCATCATCTCTAAACGTAATAGTAATTGGAACTTTTTCCGTCGTTTCTTCTTTTGTACCTGTCTCTTTTGTTTCTCCTGTCGACTCAATTACTTGTGTACTACTACATGCCACAAAAGCTAAGGTCATCATAGTTGTAACAAATAAAGTCATAATTTTTCTTTTTACCATATTTTTCTCTCCTTTTGTAATTTGATAATCTAAATATATCACATTATTTTGTTATGAGATATTCCAATATTTTGTAAAAAGGGGATTATTTTAATCTATTTAACGCTCTAATATTGCACTTCTAACTTCTTCATATAACATATATCCCAAATCATCAGATTTGACTTCCTTATCAGTCAAAAAAATTATTAAGTTTTTCTTAATACTATCTGATATCATCGGCCATGTTGAAAAAGTAGTTTTTTGAATACTATATTTTTTTTGATTTTGTACAAATATATCAGTTAATCCATAATGTAACCCAGGATTATTATAATCATCACTCCTCACTGACAAACAATTAGCTATATCTGCAAATAGATCCATTTGTTCTTGGCTTGTCAAAAAGTTTATAAAAGAAATTGCTTTCTCATAATCTGCACTTGTTGTAACACTTATATTTTCCCCATGAAAAAGATAAATAGGTTTTTGCATATATGGTACTTCCGCAATGGCATATGTAAAATCTATCTCCATCTCTTCTAATACAGCAAGCATACTAAGTTCCATAATACACGAACTAATTCTTTTCTCTATAAACATTTGTATAATATCATTTTGATTCCAATTTATCATATCTGTTGAAATCATTAAATTATCTCTTAATTGTTCATATAATGCATATATTTTTATTGCATTATCACTATTTAATGTTCGTGTTGTGCCACCTGCACCATAAATCATCTGGAAAAATATTGATGCTATCTCTTCACTATTTTTTATGCTAAATCCTAAATCGTATCTAGAATATACATGTGTATCTAATAATTGTGTATAGAACTCACTTAAATCCTTGCTAGGTTGTTCCAGTAATTCTTTATTATAAAATAATACATACGGATCACATGTTAATGGTACTCCATACGATTTTCCATCTACTAATGTACTTGTAAATCCACTTGTTATAAACTCTGCACTTTTTCCTGCCAACATATATTCTGAAATATCCGATAAAATATTCATAGATACCAAAGTTTCTGTTAATGTATTTTCATATATAAGTACATCTGGCAATGTATTTTGATCACTTTTTATGCATATTTCTTTTTGAAAATTAGATTGTGCTACAAATTCAATCACAACCTTAGGGGAACCTTCTATTTCTGAAAATAATTTACACAATTCATCCAATGCTTTTCGATATCCTATTGATTCAAAAGTGACTAAAATCACAAGTTCTTCCTCTTGTTCATAATCTTTTCGCAAATTATTAGGTTGCTGAAATTGCCAAAAAATATAAGCAAAAAAGATACTAAAAAGAGCTATTAACACCATTAGTATCTTCTCAATTTTTCCAATCATAAATTCATCCTCCTAAATTCAGAGGGTGACACACCTTCAATAGATTTAAATATTTTATTAAAATACTTAACATCTCTATAACCTACACTCTCTGCTATTAAACTTATTTTAGAGTTATTTTGTAATAATAACCTTTTAGCAGTACTTATCCTAAAATCACATATAAAAGTTGTAAAGTTCATACCTATTTCTTTTAAAAACAACTTACTTAAATATTCTGGAGTTATTCCTACACATTCTGCCGTACTAGGCAATGTTATATCTTGATTATAATTTATTCTAATATAATCAATAGCATTTAAAACATTAATATTATTTGTAGTGGGCAATTCATCATCATTTTCCCAAAATAGTATTTTCAATATATTACTATATTCTTTTTTTAACATTTCAATAGATATTGATTTTTCAATATTCGTTAAAATTTCTTTATAATATTTTTCCATGTCATTATTATTAATCATTTTACGTTTGCATTCAATTAAAACTAGTAGAAATCTAATTGTAAATTGTTTTTTTTCTCTTGCTAAACAGTTTGCATTCAGTACTAGTTTTTCAAACTCCATAATTTTCTTTTCTAATAACCCTTCGTTTCTATTTCTTATTGCTTTTTTAGCATCTTGCTCAATTAAAATAGGATACTCAATACTCTGTATTTTAATACTATTTATTTCTTTTTTATCAATTACTTTTTTTCTTTCACAATCAAAGCTATACTCGTATTCTTCATCAATATGGTCTAATTTATCAAATAAATAATCAATAGTCGTATCTTTATAATAAATAACAATTACATTTTCTCTCTCATTTTCTTTTTCATAAAAATAATATTGAAATTTATCTTTAGTATATCTTGAATTAACTTCATTATAAATAAATACTATTAACATATTATCATAAGGAAGATTACTAATTTCATAATATTGTACATTCATCACTTTAAAAATTTGATGAATATCCTCTTTTAATATAATAATATTATTATTTTCATCCCCATTTATAATAAAAGTTGAAATAAGGGAATCTACACGAATTCCTAAACGCTTAATAAATTGATCAATGTATAAATCTTTGTTATTCTCTTTTGCATTCAAGATAGAATATAGTAAATATTCTATTGATATATTCAATTTTTCAAATTCTTCTATATGTTCTTCAACTTTTGATAAGGTTGCAATAATATTTTCAATATTTATTGGTTTTAATAAATACTCTGAAACATGTAATCTTATTGCCTTCTGTGCAAATTCAAAATCAGAATATCCTGTTAATAAAATAGCTAATGTTTCAATATTTCTTTCTCTTACCAAAGACAACATTTCTAAACCATCCATTATCGGCATCTTAATATCTGTTATTACTAGTTGTGGCAATAATTTGCATATTAAACTTAGACCATCTTCTCCATTTGAAGCACTACCTATCACTTCGTGTAAAGTGTATTTTTCTATTATTTTTATTAAACCATTTCTAGTTTTTGGTTCGTCTTCAACTATTATTATTTTCATTCATACCTCTTATTGTATTGGTATTTGCATCATAACACAAGTTCCATCTTTTGAAGATGATATCTTAAATTCCCCCTTATTATCATAATAATATTGTAGTCTTAATATTACATTACTTATGCCAATACTATTTTCTATTGTTTGGTTGTTTTTATTATAAGAATTAAATTTTTGATAAATTTGAGAATCCATTCCACGCCCTGTATCTTTAATGTTAATATTTATAAAATGATTTTTTTCTTTACTAATATTTATGTCAATATAGTCTGTATCTCCATTTCCTGGGAAGCCATGTATAATTGCATTTTCTACTATAGGTTGTAATAATAATTTATGAATTTTACTACTTAAAATAGTAACATCCACATGGATATAATATTGAAAAGAATACTCTAATCTTTCTTGTTGTAAATGAATATATTTTTCCAAGTAATTCAATTCATCTTCTATAGTCACCATTATATTACTCTTATTAATGCCATATCTCAATATTCCAGCTAACTCTTGAAGCATTTGACTAATTTGCACCTCACCTTTATCAATAGCCATCCAATTAATTGCTTCTAAAGTATTATATAAAAAATGAGGATTGATTTGTGCCTCTAAAATTTGAATCTCAGCATTCTTAGCCTTTGTCAATGCTTCTTTCTCTTGAATTATTGATTCCTTTACTTTTGTAACCATATAATTAAAATGATTTGAAATTTGACCAAATTCATCTCTTCTTTGAGTCTCAATTTTTATACTATAATTCCCTTTATACACATGATTCATTGCAATAATAATCATTTCAACACTTTTATGTATTGAATCAGAGAAACGTAACGAAACCACAACACAAATTAAGCTCATAATAATTCCCAATAAAATAATAAGCGATAATATACTATATACACCTTTTATTTGATTATTATAATTTTGTACATTAACAAGATAAAATCCTGTATCTCCAATCCTTTTTGTATAAAGTTTTATATTTTCAATGTCTGTCATATCATTTAAAATAATGCTTTCCTTTAATAAATTCAAATCAATATCTGTATTAATTGTTAAATCAATAGAACTACCATTAAATTTTGTATCACTACAAGAAATAATCTGTCCATCATCATTACATATAAAACTTAATTGCTCTTCCACATTCCCCTCAAAAACATAGGTGTCCCTTAATCTTTCCTCTGCAATACATATAATTAAACTTCCTACTGTTCCCTTGCTATAATTATCAATATTGGTAAGTCGATGTGCTAAATAAACCACATCTTCTTTAACTTTATTTTCTCCACTGATAGTTACAGCATTCGAATACAATGTTCTATTATCTTCAAGAGTCTCTAATGCAAGAGCTTTCCATTCAATAATATCATCATCAAAGTAATAACTATTGGTTGAAGACAAACTTTTTGCATCATATTTAATAACATCTTGTCTTTTCGTAATTACACCAATCGCCATAATATCATTATATATATATGCTATATCTTGTAAATTTTCTTCTAACTTACTTTTAATTATAGCATAATTTTTAATATCCCATACATTCAAAACTTCTAAATATTCAGCATATAAATTTTGACTATATATAGTCATTATAACTCTTTCATACATTTCAAAATATTCTTCAATATTTTTTCGAGCTAACTGCATATTGCTCTCTATCATCATATCTGTTTCAGATTGCACAAAATTTGTACCTACCACACCTGCTATTATCCCAGCTGTAATGATAGATACAATTGATAATAGTAATAATACAATAAATATTTTATTGGCTATCCCTAAATTCCCACGCTGCATTTCATTTTGTTAAACACACTACATTATCGCTACCAATACAACTACTTATATCTTCAAAATGTGTTATACTCCCCTCCCTTATTCTTCTACTCCACCATAACAAAATGGAGTAACTTCGATTGATAATCACCATCCACTCCACTGACTAGCACACCTGCATTGCACAGCGTAGTTCCATGGTAAATCACTTCACTCTCCACTTCTTTGTAAGCCTTTTCTTGATTGGCATAAGGTAATTTTACAATTCTCCTTGGAGCATTGGCTCTGCCCTTAATAGTTACATATAATAAATAGATATGTTTTTCATCTTGTGATACTACACTCCAAGCTGTCCACTCTGAACCTTGTGGATCTTGTATACGATAGAAGGTACCCTCGTGAATATATAAAGCATTTTCTTTGTAAAATGCAGTCTGTATCTTCACAAGTTCTTTCTCTTCTTGCGTTAACTTCCCTAGATCTAATTCATAGCCAAAGGCACCAAATACTGCAACATTCCCCCTTGTCTCAAATGGGGTGAATCTCTCTGTTTGATGGTTTGGTACTGCAGATACGTGTGCCCCCATACAAGATAACGGATAGCCATACGACGTTCCACATTGTATCGTTAATCTTTCAATCCCATCTGTATCATCACTTGTCCAGATTTGCGGCGAATAACACAACATTCCTAAATCAAATCTTCCACCACCACCTGAACAATTCTCTAAGAGCAAATCTGGGTACGTCGTCACCAAACGGTTCATCAATTTATACACACCTAGGACTTGTCTATGATACGTTTCTTTTTTGCAATCTTCTGCTAACCATGCGGAACCAACCTCCGTTAGATTTCGATTCATATCCCACTTAATATAATCTATTTGGTTATTCTTTAAGATCGTGTCTATTTGTTCCCAGATACAATCAATTACTTCCTCTCTTGTAAAATCTAATACGTATTGGTTACGCCCCTTCGAACGTCCACGCCCTTCTTGGCTCAATACCCAATCTGGATGTTCTCGGTATAATTGACTATCTTCTGAGATCATCTCAGGCTCAAACCATAGTCCAAATTTCATATCTAATTCATGTACTTTCTTCGTAAGTGCTTCTAGTCCGTTAGGCAATTTCTTCCTATCAGTAACCCAATCCCCAAGAGAGGTAGTGTCATCATTGCGATATCCAAACCAGCCATCATCTAGTACAATCATTTCAATTCCAAGCTCTTTGGCTTGTTTAGCTAGATTGAGAATTCTTGTTTCATCAAAATCAAAATACGTGGCTTCCCAATTATTTACAAGAATTGGTCTTCTCTCATCCCTCCACGTACCTCTACATATATTTTTACGAACTGCACTATGAAAGTCTTGTGATAAGGCATTTAACCCTTGATTAGTGCAAATCATAACAACTTCAGGTGTAAAGAAACTTTCTTGACTATGTAATTTCCACTGAAAATCTTCTGGATTAATTCCCATAACAAGTCGTATTTCATCAATTTGCGTTTTTTCAATTTCTAGTATATGGTTCCCACTATATACCAATCCAAATCCATAGGCTACTCCATAATCTTGTGTGGTTTTCGAATCACATACCATACAAAATGGATTGTTATGGTGACTACTAGTACCTCTTTTGCTACGAAATCCTTGTAATCCATAGGCTACTTTCGTTCTCTGTGCCTGTCTCTCATTAGCCCAACTACCATGAAATTGCAAGAAATCATACTCTCCCACCGGAAAATCTAGACAGATACTCATGGCTCTTTCTATATAAACTGGTTGCTCTCCTAAGTTTTCAATTTTGACACTTCTTGTAATCATATTCTGGTTTACAAATGTTGTGTAGAATAAGGTCACTTGTACCTTACGTAATGAATCCACTAGATAAATAGCCAATGTTTCACTATCTTGGTTCTCTTCATAAGCACTTGGTAATTCTCCAAGTATTGGCTTATCTTCTAAAATCTCAAACCTGTCATATAATAATTCTATACTATTATATCCAGACTCATCACGCACAACAATAGAAGATGTTCTATAATCACTTCCACCAGAACCTGAATACTCCTGTGGCACAGTATCTAAAGAAAAACGGTCATCATTAAATGGATTCTGTGCTAGATTAGGTGAAAATGCTCTCCCCTGATAAGGATATAATCCACTAATATCTGCATCCTCAATATAGGTACCATAGTATAAATGCATCAAATATCCTGCTTCGGTTACTTTGATTAAATACGTTGTATTTTTCGTATCTAATTTAAAAATTTGTTCCCATTTTTTAATTCCCATTTTTCTCCTCCTTGTTCGCTGTTTTTTTACTTAAACAATCCTTTTTTCTTCTTAGATTTTCCACCTCCACCGTTAGGTGAATCATCATTTTTATCTGCTGTTATTTTCTTAGCAGCATTTAACGAATCTGTGGTTGCTTCATCAAATTGTCGTAATAAATCCTTAGCTTCATGGGATATTTTTTCTGGTACTTGCACGACTAAGGTAACGTAATGATCTCCTCTTACCTCTTTATTACGAAGAGATGGAACACCTTTTCCTTTTAAACGTACTCTGTAATCCGTTGGAGTTCCTGCCTTCACATCATAGATGATTCTACCATCCACTGTATCAATCACCACTTCACCACCTAATGTTGCTACTACAAAAGATACTGGTACTGTAGAGTAAATATGATATTCTTGACGTTGAAAGATTGGATGACGTTCTACTTGTGCTTCTACTAATAAATCACCTTTAGGTCCTCCATTTGCTCCTGGTTCTCCTTTATCACGAAGACGAATACTTTGTCCTGCATCAATACCTGCTGGAATGGTCACTTGTATCTTCTTACGATTTGCTACGTATCCCGTTCCACGACAATCTACACAACGATCTTTAACGAATTTCCCTGTACCTCGACAATCAGGACAAGTTTGTACGTTTTGCACCACTCCTAAAAACGATTGTTGTGTATAAACAACTTGCCCTTTTCCACCACATTTTGAACAAGTCTCAGGAGCTGTACCAGGTTTTGCTCCTGTACCTTTACACGTTCCACATTGATCTTTTAGGGTGATTTCTAATTCTTTTTCGCATCCAAATACTGCTTCTTCGAATTTAATACGAACACTTGCACGAACATTAGCACCTTTCATCGGTCCATTACTAGGTCCTCTACGTCTACCTCCTCCTCCAAATAAATCACCGAAGATATCCCCAAATATATCGCCAAAATCACCACCATTAAAGTCAAATCCACCGAAGCCACCACCTGCTCCGCCACCTTCAAATGCAGCATGACCAAATTGGTCGTATTGTCGTTTCTTATCAACATCACTTAACACAGCATATGCTTCTGATGCCTCTTTAAATTTTTTCTCTGCTTCTGCATCTCCTGGATTCATATCTGGGTGGTATTTTTTTGCTAATCCACGATATGCCTTTTTTAAAGTTGATTCATCTGCATTTTTATCTACACCTAACACTTCATAATAATCTCTTTTTTGCTCTGCCATGGTCTTCTTCCTTCTTAAAATTTATGTGTATATAATGGAATTTCGCCAAGGAATATCCCTTGACGAAATCTTCTTAGGCCAATTCGTCTTATGTCTGAATTGTTACCTACCCACTTTTTATACTTCTCTATAATCTCCATCTACTACATCATCTGCATCTGCGCTATCAGCACTGGCATCACCCATATCCGCTCCAGTAAATCCACTCATATCTGGTCCAGCTCCACCTGCACCACCTGCTTGTTCATACATTTTCGAGAATAGACTTTGTGCACTACCCATTAATTTTTCTTGTAATGTTTTCATTTGTCCTACTTGGTCTTCTGTCATTTCTGTTTCGTTTGTTTGCTCTAGTAAATCTTTCATTTCTTTTAAATCTGCTTCTAGAGTAGCTTTTTCACTAGCTTCAATCTTATCTCCAGCTTCTTCTAAAGCTTTTTCTGTTTGGAATACGAAAGAATCTGCATCATTTCTTGTATCAATTGCTTCTTTGCGCTTCTTATCTTGGGCTTCATATTCTGCTGCGTCTCTTACTGCCTTATCAATATCATCATCTGACATATTAGATCCAGAAGTAATGGTAATATGTTGTTCTTTTCCTGTTCCTAGGTCTTTTGCACTTACATTTACAATACCATTCGCATCAATATCAAATGTTACTTCGATTTGTGGTACACCTCTTTTTGCTGGTGGAATACCATCTAATCTAAATTGTCCTAAGGTTTTATTATCTTTGGCAAATTGTCTTTCGCCTTGGACAATATTAATATCTACGGCTGTTTGATTATCTGCTGCTGTTGAGAACGTTTGACTCTTCTTAGTAGGAATTGTAGTATTTCTTTCAATTAATTTGGTTGCCACTCCACCCATAGTTTCAATAGAAAGAGATAATGGAGTAACATCTAATAATAGAATATCACCTGCACCTGCATCACCTGCTAATTTACCACCTTGAATAGAAGCACCTAATGCTACACATTCGTCTGGATTTAAGGTTTTTGAAGGTTCTTTGCTTGTTAATTGTTTTACTTTATCTTGTACTGCTGGGATTCTAGTAGAACCACCAACTAACAATACTTGACCTAATTCACTTGCATTAAGACCTGCATCTTTTAGTGCATTTTGAACTGGTGTTGCTGTTCTCTCTACAAGATCATGTGTTAATTCATCGAATTTTGCTCTAGTAAGATCCATATCAAAGTGTTTTGGACCTTCTGCTGTTGCAGTAATAAATGGGAGATTAATGTTTGTAGTCGTTGCAGAAGATAATTCTTTTTTTGCTTTCTCCGCTGCTTCTTTTAATCTTTGAAGTGCCATTTTATCTGCTGATAAGTCTACACCTTCTGTTTTCTTGAATTCTGCTAACATATGGTCTGTGATTTTTTTGTCAAAGTCATCACCACCTAGTCGATTGTCCCCACTAGTTGCTAGTACTTCAATAACACCTTCTCCGATTTCAATAATAGAAACGTCAAATGTACCACCACCTAAATCGTATACCATAATCTTTTGCTCTTTTTCATTGTCTAGTCCATAAGCAAGAGCTGCTGCTGTTGGTTCGTTAATAATACGTTGTACATCTAACCCTGCAATTTTACCTGCATCTTTTGTTGCTTGTCGTTGTGCATCATTAAAGTACG
>JAWXVF010000190.1:0-3813 GCA_044425555.1 Eubacteriales bacterium | reverse complement strand
CCAAACTAAGAGAACATGGCGTTTCCATTTCGTATGCCGATTTACTAGCTTCTTTTCCCTGTTCTGTCATCACACGTGCTCACTTTGCTACGTATCTATTTGAGAACAAACACGTTCGCTCCACCAAGGAAGCCTTTGAACGCTATATTGGTGACCACGCTTGTTGTTTTATCCCTAGAGAAAAAGTAGTACCAGAACAAGCCATCGAACTCATCTTACAGGCACAAGGAATTCCCATCCTTGCTCACCCACTCTTATACCATATGAGTACCGCTAATTTAAAACAGTTACTCACCACGTTAAAAGAAGCTGGATTAGTAGGAATCGAGGCGGTGTACAGCTCCCACTCTCCTTCCCAAGAGAGAGAAGTCAAAGCTCTTGCAAAAGAATATGCACTAAAAATTAGTGGTGGATCTGATTTTCACGGACTTTCCAAACCAAACCTTGATCTAGGAACTGGATACGGTAAATTATTCATTCCTTTTTCTATTCTACAAGACTTACGCAATTAATTACACACCTTATTACTAGATTTTCTAAGATAAGATATTCATCAATCCGAATCATTGATACTTTACATTCAGAAAGGTAACCTTATGACTCCTAAAATACTTTTTACCGATTTAGACGGTACTTTATTAAATCAAGAGAAACAAATCTCTAAAGAATTACACACTGGTTTACAAACTATGTTACATAACGGACATAAGCTAGTACTCGCTTCTGGTCGTGCTTTTCCAAGCATTCTCAAAGTACTAGATGTTCTAGATTTAGATACTACTGGAATCTATATTTCCGCTTACAATGGGGCAGCTATTTACGATTGTAGTACTAAAGAATTTATCCATAAAGAGGAAATCGCTCTAGAAGATGCTCTTACCATCATTGATCTTGCTTTGCAAGAAAAGCTCCACATTCAAACGTATCATAATAATTCTATTATAACTTCCTTTCCCTCAAAAGAATTAGAACATTACACCAAAAACATCCCACTTTCTACCGTAATTCAACATCCTATTAGCGATGTTCTACCTTGTGATGTACCTAAATTAGTTTCCATCAATTTAGACAATAAGCAAAAATTAATTCATTTTCAACAAACGATTGCCAATCATTTAGCTCCACGAATTATTACGATTTTTTCCAACGAATACTATCTAGAGATTATCTCCTCTAAAGCAGGAAAAGGGAAATCTTTAGAAATCCTAAGTGACTACTTACAAATAGACATTGCAAATACTTATGCGGTAGGAGATGCCGAAAACGACCTTACCATGTTACAAGCTTCAGGAACTGGTTGTGCCATGTCAAACGCTACCGATTTGTTAAAATCTCACGCAGATCACATTTTAACGAAGTCAAACAATGAAGATGGTGTATTAGAGTTGCTCCAACACTTTTCTTTCCTCTAATTCCCCTATCCAATGATGTTATACAATCCATAAGAACTCTATGATACGTACCTTCTGTATCATAGAGTTCTTATCTTATATACCATATATCTATAATACTCTAAATTCTAATTGTTACCCTTCCACAATTAGATATCTTCCATCTCCAACTGTAAATACTTCCTCTGCAAGTAATAAATCTTCTTGACTCATCCCCTCTAGATCAATTCCTTGTTCTTCAAAATACTCCCATACTTCTTCTGGACCGTCTAATACTACCGCCATTCCTTCTTCCAAAAAGACCTCTGCTTCTTCCCTATTATTCGCGACTTTTTCTGGAAATAATTGTAATTGCTTCTTCACAAAACAAGCCAATACAACCTCATCAAATTCTTGCATTCCCTCTTTCTCTCCTTTGTTTAATTAATCATCTTCTTATAAGAATATTATATAAAACTATTATTGGAATTTCAATCCTTAAATGCATTGTACAAGATTTGATACACGCCTTTTTCTTGGTACGTGGGACAACTATATTTCGCTACTGCTTTCGTTTCTAGAACAGCATTTTCTACTGCATAACTTTCTCCCGCTTGCATTAACAAACCAACATCATTATTGTTGTCTCCAAACGCCATGGTTTCTTCTTTTGTAATACCAAATAACTTTTGTACTTCTTTTAATGCATTTCCTTTATCTACTGAGAAGTCCATAAAATCAACCCATTGTTCTCCTGCCATACAAACTTTCACTATATCTTCCCATTTCTCAATCAATCCACTCTCTGCTATTTCACGCATTCCATCCTTTCGAAATGCCGATATTTTTATAACAGTACGCTGTTGTTCTAACACATCACTTATGCGATCAATCTTATTACAATAAGAATTCGCCATTAAGTCATAGAAGAATTCGTCCTCTGTTTCCATATAAGCCCCTTCTGGGCAACACACTAATATATGACAATCTTGTGGTAACTTTCGTAAATCCCCAATAATCTTTTGAACAGTTTCCCACTCCATAGGAATTACAGACAATGTTTTACCCTCATACGATATAAACGCTCCATTTTCTGCAATATATACAATCTGATCGTCTAGTTCTCGAAACATCCTTTTAATGCTATAAAATTGACGACCACTAGCTACGGTTACTATCTTTCCTTGGTCTAATAACTTTTGAAACATTTCAATTAATTCTGGATACACTTCTTTTGCAGAATCTTTTACTAGAGTTCCATCTATATCGGATGCAATTAATTTAATCACTTTTTTTCTCCTCTTTTCTTTTGTCTACTTATTGTAATGTTTTCTTATTACTTCTCCCATTACCCCTCTCGATTATTGTGTACCTCTGGAATAAAGATACGACTACGATAAGGCTCTTTTTTTTCACCACTCTCTTGCTTTGCTTTAGAGCAAAAGTATTCTTGAGAATGAAAGGATTCTTTCCCTTGGTTCTTCACCTTTTCATAAGTTCCATCCCCTTGCAGGAAATGTGCTTTTGCAGTGTCGCGCAACTGGACCAATAAAATTTCTTTTACTTTCTCCTTTAACTCGCTACTTTCCACTGGAAATAAAATCTCCACACGCCGTTCTAAATTCCTAGGCATCCAATCAGCACTCGATAGATACACCTCACTATGGCCAGCATTCTCAAAATAAAAGATACGACTATGCTCTAGATAATTACCCACTATAGAACGCACCGTAATTCGATCACTAATCCCTTCGATTCCTACTTTTAGAGTACAGATTCCTCTTACAATTAAATCAATCTGAACACCAGCACCATTTGCTCGATATAATGCCTCGATAATATCTCGATCACACAGAGAATTTACCTTCACAATAATATGTGCAGGTTGCTGATTTCTAGCATATTCCTCTTCCCGTTTGATTAGAGCAAGAAATTTATCTTTTAACCATAAGGGGGCTAGGGTTAATTTATTCCAATTCATGGGTTCTGCATACCCTGATAACATATTAAATACTGCTGTGGCATCTTCTCCAATTTCTACATCGCTAGTTAATAATCCCATATCTGTATAGATCTTGGCTGTGGCATCATTATAGTTCCCTGTTCCAAGATGAACATAGCGTTTGATTCCCTCTTCTTCTCTTCGAACAATTAATGTAATCTTACTATGGGTTTTTAATCCCACTAATCCATAGATCACATGACATCCTGCTTTTTCTAATTTTCTAGCCCATACAATATTATTCTCTTCATCAAAACGTGCCTTTAACTCTACTAATACAGTTACTTGTTTTCCATTTTCAGCAGCTTGTGCTAGAGCTGATATAATAGGCGAATTCCCACTGACACGATATAAAGTTTGTTTGATTGCAAGTACTTCTGGGTCTCTAGATGCTTGCATAATAAAATCTAGGACTGGTCGAAAGGTTTGATAAGGATGATG
>JAWXVF010000189.1:0-3817 GCA_044425555.1 Eubacteriales bacterium | reverse complement strand
CAAAACGCATATCTAGTCCTTCTTCTGTAGTTGTTTCATCCACAACAAATACACCTGCATTATTAATAATTACATCAATTTTATCAGTGGTAGCTAAGATTTCTTGTGCCAAATTCTCTGCGTTTTTTAGTAGCGATAGATCCGCTAGATAAGTTTTGATATTAGAATTGATTGGAAGGAGTTCATTTTTAACATTCTCAAGTTTCTTCGCATTTCTCCCATGAACCAATAATTGATGCCCTTCTTTTGCCAAAAGTTTGGCTGTTTACAAACCAATTCCATCAGTGGCTCCTGTTATGAATATTGTTTTCATTATATATTGTCCCTCTCTTTCACACCATGTAAAATATGGGTTGGAATTTTGTGAATATTGTCCTCAAATACTTTTATAATCTCTTCTTTCTTAGAAAGATGGGCATTGATTGGAATTAAATTATAGTTGTGACCACCAAAGAAATAGCAATCTTCAAAATCAATCAGTTTTAAAAGCATAATTTCTTCTTCAATCTTTTCAAGCTCGGTGCATTCTACAAACTCACCTTGATCACGCATGGTTTCAAGTGGTGTTCCTGTAGAAACAGACGTTGTCATAAGCGAAAGCAGATATGGTGGAAATTCATTTAAAAGTTTGGCTGTTTGTTCTATATGAATTTTCCCATTCCCTTTACCGGCAACCCCTGTCATAATAATTGCATCCCAGCTCATTCCTGCTTCTTTCACTTTTGCAAGGTATTCATAAGCTTCTTTTTGAGTAAAGCCTTTGTTCATTTGTGTAATTGCTGGATCATAGGCAGATTCTAGACCAATATGAAGTTCGTTATATCCCAAATCTTTTAATCTTCTTAAATCTTCCACTGATTTATTTTTAAGACTCTTAATGGAAGCATAACATGTGATTGTTTCAATATTTGGAAAATGCTTGTTAATAAGTTCACCGATTACAATCAGTTTATCTGTGGCGAGAACAAATGGTTCACCATTTACCAGAAATATACGTTTTACATTACCGTACATACTTTTCATTTCAATCAAATCTTCTTCAACGTGTGCAAGGGGAGAAACGCAAAATGGCGTTTCTCTATACATGGTACAAAAGGAACATTTGTTATGTGAGCAACCTGCAGTTACTTCTAACAATGGTGTGCTTGCCTCAATTGGGTGCCGATATACTTGTCCTGTATAATGCATAATTACACCCTTTCTATGATTTCCTCTTTCGATAATCTTGATTTTGGCAAATCTTTGTTAAAATCACTATCCTTATGATATCCAACTGCTACAACAACAGACGAAGTAAATCCTTTTGCACGAAGTCCAAATTCTTCATCTAATACTTTCAAATCAAGACCTTCCATAGCAATCGCATCTAAGCCAAGGGCAGCTACGCCAAGTAAAAAATTACCGAGATTCAAATAGACTTGTTTATCTGCCCAGTGCTGAAAATCTTTGTAATCTAGCTTGTGCATATTTGCAAAAATACTTCTTGCTCCATGATTTTGTTCTTTGAATTCTTTTTGTGGGAATCTGCCATCTTTATCTTCTTTTTCTAGGACTTTGTTTAAATGTTCCTCTGTTAAATCAACTTGTGATGCGAAAATTATAGCAGCACTTGCATCTAACACTTTAGCCTCATTAAATGAGAAAAATCCTTGTGTCCCTTTCGTAATTCTTTTTTTACCATCATCAGTTGTTGCAAGCACAAAATGCCACGGTTGAATATTGGTAGAAGATGGAGAAAGTTGTAATAAATCTTCAAGCTCAGAAATTTGCTTGTCTGTTAATTTTCTAGTGTTGTCAAACTCTTTTGTAGAGTAACGAGTTTTTAGTGTATTTAAAATATCCATAATTGATACCTCCAAAATTTAATTAATTATTTTTACTATCTTCAGCTGATACTGTTAGTATAATCATTTATTTTAGATTTATCAATTATGGATGTTTTTATCCGTACAGACAAATTTGTCCGTATATTATTCACACATTACCTTTGCATACTCATGAAGTGCATTATATTTATTCCCCCATTGCGTGAGTTCATTTAATAAGGGTACCACTTCGTTTCCTATATCCGTTAAAGAGTATTCTACACGCAGGATTTTCTCTCTAAATTCCTCTCTAACAATAATTCCTTTCTTTTCAAGTTCACGGAGTTCTCTTGATAAAACTCGTTCACTTATATTAGGGATAACTCTTTTCAATTCACCATATCTCATTTTAGGACTATTTCCGATATGATAAATAATAATCGGCTTCCATTTACCCCCGATAATATCAAGTGTTAATTCCATATTACAATTAAATACTTTTAAATGATCCATTTTTATCACTTCCTAAATATACAAAATTTATAACACCTTTTCTAGGATAAGTTACATCGTATTCCTATTTTTCATATATTCCACAATCTCTATATCACTAAACTCTTCCTTCTCTTCTATGAGTTCTATCACCTTTTTTACATAGGATTCTTCTAATTCTAAGTGTTCGCTAATCTGCTCAATGGTTAATCCTTTTGCATGTTTTCGGCGTATTAACTCTATTATTCCGCGCACTCGCTCTTGAGATATTCCCTGTGATATTCCTTGTGACATTCCTTCACTATATCCCGCATTTCGATTTAATCGATCTCGCACCACTTGATTCATGTAATCACCTCTTAATTTCTCGTTATTTTTCACTTCTATAATTTCTTCGATTAACTTTCTTACGAAAGAATTTTCACTTTCATTACCTTCTATATATTCTAAAAACGCCCTTAGATCTTCGCTAATAGATTCCCGACCTAACATTCCCTTGGTATTTAGAAAAATCTTAGTAGCTCCGTCCTCTAATCGTATCTTGGTATCTTCCACACATCGTTGCTCAAAGGTATAGCGAACCCTTCCTTGTCTGAATAAATCAAATGTACAGATAAAAATAATATAACTTTGATTCAATTTCTCATACTCTGCACCTTGTTGCAATGATTCCATATCCATAATCCCTTGGTAGTAACGTGTCCGTTGCGGAAGTTCATACGAATCATAAGTCTGCATCTCGATATTGTACACGGTATGTTCTTCATCTGCTACATAGACATCTAAGCGAATCCCCTTCCCCTGATATAAGGGCTTAATTGTCTTTTGAATATTCGGATATTCAATTCGTGCAATCTTAATATCTAAGATTATTTCTAATAATTCTCTACAAAGCTCTAAATTCTTCATTACTTTTCCAAATAGAAAATCGTCCTCTATCCCTAGACTTTCCCAATCCGTCTGTTTCATTCAGTTTCCTCCTGCTAATTGTTTGATGTGATGTATAGCAAGAATGACTCTGATATGATTAAGACATTTTTAAGATTCGCTAACTGCGATAAGAATTACGAGAACATTATGCTATACAAAAAGGATAGCATAAACAAAGTTTGCTTGCAAGAAATTTTTATAAATCTGTAGATTTATCATGCATTGCAATAAATTACTAATTACACGATTCCTTCTATTCCAATGCACTTTTCACTCTTTTTCTTTGAATTGCACGATTTTGTTTATTAGCCATAACATACACTCTACCTTTTAAAAGTATTTTTCTTCCTTCTGGATTACGCGTATAGACTACCTGATAATTACCAATATATTTTTTCATACAATAGGCAAATAACTCAGCATCCTCTTTACGTTTAGAGAAGACTTCTGGAACTGGAAAATAACCGTCGCTTTTTTGTTTTCTACCAGGTGCATATAAAATATATCGCTGGTTATCAATATCAGTAAATATCTCGAACATACATTGTGCAAAAAGCGCCTTATCATGTCCAGTTCCCCCTACAAGATAA
>JAWXVF010000018.1:0-28295 GCA_044425555.1 Eubacteriales bacterium | reverse complement strand
CTTCTTGCTGTTCAAAGGCACGTAATAATCCCTCATATTGATGTTTCTGACTAGTAGTATCTGAATCCATACGAATGACTTTTGCATAGGGCATAGTCTTTTGTAAGTATTCTACCACTTGTTGCGTTCCTATTTTGAATTCATACAAAAACGGAGAATGACAAGAAGGGCATTCCTTTTGATATCCCTCTTCATATCCACAATAATGGCACATCATCTTCCCATTTCCATGCTTCGATAAAGATATATCACAATGTATACATTTTACAACATAGCCACAAGAACGACAAGAGGTAAATCCTGATAATCCTCTTCTATTTAAAAATAACATCACTTGCTCTTTTCTCTCTAATCGCTCTTGCAATAACGCTGTCAATCGTCTACTAAACATAGTACGATTTCCTGCTTTTAATTCTTCTCTCATATCCTCTACAAATATGCTAGGTAATTCTCCACCCGTTAAACGTGTCGTTAATTCTAACAGCCGAATCTCGCCCTGTTGCACCTTATAGTACGTTTCCACAGAAGGAGTCGCACTACCTAACACTACACCCGCTCCATGTAGAGAGGCATAATAATATGCCACCTCTCTTACATGATATTTGGGGACTTGTTCACTCTTATAACTACTTTCATGTTCTTCATCAATAATAATCAATCCCAATTGTTCAAACGGTGTAAATAAGGCAGATCTTGGACCAATCATTACATCTAGGTCTCCACTTTTTGCTCGTTCTATTTGATCATATCTCTCCCCTGCTGACATTTTGGAATTCAAAATGCTCACCCGTTCTCCAAAGCGATTATAAAATCGTGATGCTGTCTGGTACGTTAATGCGATTTCTGGTATTAAAACAATGGCTTGTTTCCCCCTTGCAATCACTCCTTCTATTAATCTTAAATATACTTCTGTTTTACCACTTCCTGTAATTCCATGAATTAAGTATTTCCCTAATTGGTTCTTTGTAACATCTTCTCTAATCACATCTATAATTCGTTGTTGTTCTTCACTTAGTGTAACTGGTGCTAACGCTTTTTGTATATTCTTTACAGGATTGCGATATTCATTCTTACTAGTAACTGTAATTAATCGTTGTTCTTCTAATGCTTCAAAAGTTGCCTTAGTTAATTTACACTCTTTCACTAACCACTCATAAGATACTGTTTGCTTATGAATTAATTGTTCTAATAACCGAACTCGTGCCACTTGCTTCTTCTGTTGAAAGACTACTAATTGCTCTTTGGCATATTCTTTTGTAGTTACTAAAGTAACGGTTCTCTTCACTACATGAGCAATCTGGTGTTTCACTGGTAACACCGTACGAAGTGCTGCAATCATCGTAGTTCCATATTGTTCTTTCATATAGTTGGCTACTTGAATCATTTGCCCTTCTACACTTTGCTTCTTTTCTACAATGCCTAGCATTTCTTTTACCTTGGACTCTTCATACTCCAATTGGTCTGTAAGTTCTATCACATACCCTTTTCTTGTGGTATTACCACGGCCAAAAGGAATTTCCACCTCCATGCCAATCTGTAAAATTCCTTGTAATTGTTGTGGTATTTTATATTGAAAAGGACGATCCACTTTCTCATGAGAAATGTCCACAATTACATTAGCATACGGTTCATATGGTCTCATTATCTACTTGTTCATTCCTCTCTTCATAAAAGAAGATTTCTCTTAAAGTTTTTCTCTTAAAGTCCCTCTTCTTTTAGGATCTCTTTGATTAACACGCGTTCATCCATTGGATATTTTGTACCTTTGATTTCTTGGTAATCTTCATGACCCTTTCCTGCAAGGACCACAATATCACCTATTTGCGCATTAACTATAGCATAACGAATAGCTTCTTTTCGATCTGGTATTTCCACATACGTTCCACTTGTCTTACTCATCCCCTCTTTAATATCCTCTATAATAGCCATAGGTTCTTCAAATCTTGGATTATCTGACGTAATAATGGTCAAATCTGCCAATCTTCCTGCTACTTCTCCCATTTCGTATCGCCTACTCTTTGCTCTATTTCCACCACACCCAAATAAACAGACTAATCTTTTTGGTTTGTATTCTTGCAAAGTTGTTAAGAGACTGTCTAGTGACATGGCATTATGTGCGTAGTCAATCATTAATGTGAACTCCTTCGATACCTTAATCACTTCAATTCGCCCTTTTACATGAGCTTCTAGTAAGGCCTTTTGAATCACCTTCGGTTCTACTAGAAAATGTTTACAGATAGCAATAGCGGTTAACGCATTGTAAACACTAAATGTTCCTGGAGTTGCCACAGATACTTCCATAGGTAGCTCTCCCTCCACTATAAAGGTAACACCGAGATTCCCTTTTTCTTGTAACAATTTTACATTTCTAGCACGTAAATCGGTATCTACTCCTAGTCCAAACTTCTCTATGGTACAAGTATGATTGTGAATAATAGTCTCATGTTCCTTGTCATCTCCATTAATCAAGCCTATCTTACATTGGCGAAACAACATAGACTTACATTCCATATAATGTTCATAGCTAGTATGCTCATGTTCTCCTATGTGGTCTGGTTGAATATTGGTAAATACTCCAATTTCAAATACAAATCCTTGGGTACGATGCATCATTAGGCCTTGGGAAGATACCTCCATTACAGCAATCTCGCACCCAACCTCTACCATTTGGCGAAAGTATTGTTGTAATACATACGATTCTGGCGTAGTGTTCAAAGATGGAATCACTGTATCTCCAATAATTGTTTCAATGGTGCCAATTAACCCAACTTTATAACCTGCCTGTTCCAAAATGGACTTTACTAAATAAGTAGTCGTAGTCTTTCCTTTAGTTCCTGTTATCCCTATAACTTTTAGCGTTCTTGCTGGGTGACCAAAAAAAGCTGCTGATAAAACTGCCAACGCATATCTTGTATCTTCTACTTGCAAAATCGTCACTTCTAACTCATCTGCCACTTCCACATCCTTAGATACTATTAATACACTAGCACCTTGTTGCACAACACTCTGTGCATAAGTATGACCATCTACATTGGCACCCTCTATACATAGAAAGACAGAGTCTCTTACTACTTTTCTAGAATCATACACTAATTCTGCAATCTCACACTCTATAGTTCCTCTCACACATTCATAAGAAAGTTCTTCTAATAAACTGCTTAATCTCATACGTTTTCCCCATTTCTAAGAATCTTTTTCCTTAAGATTCTTACTCTTATAAGATACCATATGAAGCATGAATTTACAAGTTTCCTATCGCTTATTACACAAGAAATTCACTTTTCTTATCTTTCCCTTTTCTTCTACAATCTTCTTCTATTTATCTTAAGATTTTTATGCTATTTTTAAGATTTTGTACATATATTTGACACATTTAAATGGTATAGTTGTCTTAGATGTAACAAGCATCTACTCAATCTGTAAATGTAAGTTATATCTTTTCATCTCCCCTTAAAAATATAAAGAAAACAAGGTAATCGTACCGCATGCGATTACCTTGTTTTCATTTTCGTATCACTCACTTAAATTGATTACTTTCTTCTTGATAGTGATAATCAATACTTGCCATTTTCTCTTGCATCTCATTCATATCTAATGACAAATCCTCACATAATTCGAACAGATTACTATAAGAATCTCTTAATTTCAGATTCAAAAAACTTAACAACATGACTGGATCCTTTGGAATCATCTATAGCTTCACTCCATTTTTCTGTAATAATTCACGAGCTGATTCTACCGAATCCACGCCTTCTTTGTTTTTAATTGGTGCAAATTCTTTCACTCGGTCTACTTCATATGGTAGACAACTCTTTGATAAATGAATCATATCTAATGCTAAAGTTTCATACTTGCAACCATTTTCTTCCATGGCTTTTACAGACTCACCAGCCTCATTTAAGTACGGAATCTTCTTCTTCACAACGTGTAGTGGCATTTGTCTTTCCAACATATTCTTTAACTCTTCTACTTGGAATAAGTAATTTAAGATTACACCAAAGTTATAGATACGATCGCCTTTTTCATCTGCTAAATCCATCATCTCGTCTGTTAACTCATAGTATTCTACAATAGATGGTCTATTATCTTCTAAGCATAATACTCCAATCTTTTCATCTCTTGCATTCTTACGTACTACTTTCGCACCTACTGTACAACCCGATTCTAAAGTTGCACCTACAAAACAAGGGTCAACAATTCTTTGCAACACATTATCCACTGCAAATACATTAATCCACTCAACCCCTTTTGCATATAGCCCTTCTAACAAGTTACAATTTGCCATAGAAGCAAACCAACCACCATTTCCATTTGGAGAAGATGCAATTCTACTCTTACTTTCTAAGAAAACTTTTCCAGTAAAATCAGTTACTGGTGCCATTTCTTGTACAAAGAAAATAATAGATTCTTCTTGGTAACCAAAGTAATTTTGCTCTTTAAAGAACTTCATAGTAGCTTCTTGATTCGATTCACTCGTCATAATGTAAATCGGTACCCAAGCGCCTGTTTCTTCTACTACATCTAATAAATTGCGAATCTGACATTCAAAGATATAACAATCTCTTGTTAATCCAATGTTATACATTCCCTTTGGATTATTAGAACCAAGTCTCGTACCCATTCCACCTGCTAACATCAAGGCTGCTACTTTTCCTTCTTGAATCGCTTTGATTCCACGGTTTCTGTAAACATCTTCTTTCGCTTTAATTTCATCTATCTCTGTAGCTTGTAGAGGAGAGATACTTCCTTTCCCCGCTTCTTTTTGTTGTAGAGCCAATTGAATCAAACTAAAATCCAGTTGTTCTACTTGATTGCATATTGCAACTTTTCCTGGCTCATCCAACTCGTCATAATATGCTAATAAATGCTCTTGTCCAAATTCTTTTAATTTAGCCTTCGCTTGTTCATATACCATTCTCTTCACCCGTCCTTATTGTATTTGTGTTCCTATTCATTATATCCTATTATAAGATTATTTTCAATATAATCTATTGTGCAAAATTCTCTCTAATATAGTCTATAGCCTCATCGTATTCGTAACTTTTCATATAATCTTCTATTCCACTCTTATGATCTTCCTACTATATACTCCCTACACTTATTCCCTATGCGTTCATTACAGCGAATACGCATTATAATCCCCATTTCTTCATAAGTAGTCTCTAATACGGTTGCTTGTTCATTCAACATAGAAACAAGTCTTCCTTCCACATAAGGAATACACAGCTTCATTTCTTCTTCTCCCCCAAAGAGGGCTTCCTCTATTAACTCCATCAGTTCCATTAAGCCAATCCCTTCTTTTGCCGAGAGATAGATTCGATTATCTTGTACGCGTGGCAAGTGAAACATTTTACTCTCCGCCTTATTGTATACATAGATAACTGGTATTTGATTAGCTTGGAGCATCTGAAGTGTTTCATTCGTAATTCGTACTTGTTCTTCCACTTCATCTTGAGAATAATCTGCTACGTGTAATAACAAGTCAGCCTCTTGCACTTCCTCTAGAGTTGCATGAAAAGCTTTCACTAAATTATGAGGTAACTTACTCACAAAGCCAACCGTGTCAGATAATAAAAATTCTCTATTATTGGGAGTTTGCACAGTTCTGACAGTAGTGTCAAGCGTTGCAAATAACATATCTTTTACCAATACATTTCGTGCGTTATCTTTCTCTTCTCCACCCAGAAAGCAATTCATTAATGTAGATTTTCCCACATTCGTATATCCCACCAAAGCAACCCTTTTAATACCCGATGTTACTCTTTTCTTACGTTGCGTTCTACGATCTTTTTCAATTTGCTTTAATTCTTTTTCAAGCTCATTGATTCTTTGTTGAATTCGCTTACGATCCAGATCTATTTTCTTCTCACCAGTACCTTTATTATGTACTCCACTCCCCCCTCCTTGACGACCAAGAGAAGCGTGCAATCCAACTAGTCGTGGTAATAGATATTGTAATCTAGCTACTTCTACTTGAATCTTCGCTTCTCTTGTTTTTGCTCGTTTACTAAAGATTTCTAATATTAAACTCGTTCGATCTAAGATAGGAACTTCTAAACTTTTCTGTAGATTACGAATCTGCATAGGAGATAATGCATCATCAAAGACAATAATATCCGCTTCTAACACTTCTATTAATTCCTTAATCTCTTGGACTTTCCCCTTTCCTATATACAAGGATTGTACCATTGTTGATAGATTCTGATCCACTCGTGCCACTACTTCCATATCACAAGCTTTGACTAATTCTATTAGTTCCTCCATAGATTGGTCAAAGTCTTTTTGATGATTCACATTTAAACCTACTACTATCACACGTTCTAATTCTTGTTCATCTTGTTTTTCCCCTAACATATTCAACCCACTCTTTCCTTAAAACTCAATTCCTAACCTCGCTCCTATACCTTTATCATAAGGATGTTTTCTCTTCTCAATATAAGAACAGTAATCTGCTTGCTCCACCCACTCTATCTTAGGTTCTCGACCTGTTATCACCAATTCTACTCTCTCTGATTCTTCTTGTGCTAAACGAAATAATTGATTCACTAATTCCTCTTCTATTAACCCAAACTCTACTGGATAAGTCAATTCATCTAGTACAACAAAGATCAGTTCCTTCGTATTCTCTATATACTCAATCACTTGTCGTATAATAACATTATGTATTTGTGTCAACTCTTCTTTTTCCTGATTCGATAAGGTATGAAAGAAGCCAAATTCTTCTTCACTTCGCAGAATAGTCACATTTTCTTGCTTAAGTAACCATTGAATCTCTCCACTTGCATTCCCCTTCATATATTGAGTAAGTAATACCCTCCTTCCACATCCTAATGCACGTATAACACCTCCCATAGCTGTTGTAGTTTTCCCTTTTCCATCTCCACAATATAATTGAATCATTTACCCTTTCAAACCTCTTTCTATAAGATTTATACGATGCCTTATTTCAGTTACTCTTCGCCTTTGGTATTTGCAAAAGAAATAATACCCCTTCTCTTTCATTCTTACAATACACTTCCCCTTGATGAAGCTCTGCTACAGATTTTACAATAGATAAACCTAATCCATGAGCATTCTTATCACGCGTCCTAGCTTGATCCACAATATAAAATAAATTAAAAATCTTCTGCATTTCCTCTTTAGGTATAGGAGTCCCTGTATTATATACACTAATACAAATCTCTTCCTCTTCTTCTGTTATAGCAAAAGAAACTTTTCTTCCATCTCCATACTTCATGGCATTCGATAAAAAGTTATAGACACTTTGTACTAATAACTCTACATTGCCATAAATAGCACTTGCATGAATCTCTGTCTGAAATTCGATTCCATTTTGTTCCATTAATGGCTCAAAAACTTGTTCAATCTGTTCTTGCAATAACACAACAGAAAACACTTCCATCGGATAAGCTTCCGCATCTTGTAAGGATAATTTAGATAACGTTAGCATCTCTTTGATTAACAAATCCATGCGATCACATTCTCTAATCACAACCTCTAGGTATTGTTGTTCTTGTTCTTTCGAATCTGTAATACCATAGTAAAGACCTTCTGCGTACCCTTTTATAATTGCAATTGGCGTTTTCAATTCATGAGATGCATTCCTTGATAATAACTTTTGAAATTCTATTTCTTCTTGTAACGCTTGAATATTTTCTTCTAATTGCTCCGATAGGAAATTAATGCTTGTAGATAATTCTCCCAACTCATCTGTATAAGGATAATCAATTTTCTCTTGAAAGTCAAGATTTGCCATCTTCTTAGCTATATTACTAATACTGATTATAAGTTCGCTAAATTGCTTGGAAAATTTTACAATAAATAGCCACCCTAATAATAAACCAATTCCACCTGATATTAGATAAAAACGATTCATAATATTAATATTTTTCCCAATGGGTTGAATCGGACTAGTAATTACAATATAAAAACCCTCTTGCGTCCGTCTAATATACGCCAAAACTGCACTTGCTTCTAGGCTTTCTTCTATCAAAGTATAAATGTGTGATGTTTCAAGCTGCACTAAATTCAAGGAGATTAGTCGATGAGTTTGAGAACCTTGATTTATGTTTGGAGGATTCGTAGGGTTTGGAGGATTCGGCGTATTTCCCATATTAGGCATAGGATTTAGGCTAGGTGGTGCTACCGGAGGAATTATCTCACTATTTGGTTCTACCGCTTCTATCTCTGGTAACGGTATCACTGGATTATACACCCCTTCCCCCTCTAACACTCCACTATTCATGTTGTGAGATGTATAGATGACTTCTAACTGATCATTTAGAATCTCAATGGTAATCTGATTGTTTCGATCAATGGCAAATAATCTCGACTCAATTAAATCATCTCCTTGCAATACACTTTCAATTTCTTGAGAGATTTCTTGAAAAGTAGTCTCACTTTGATCAAGATAGTATCTCTCTAAAAGCATAGTATTTAATAAAATACTACTACCTAACACAATAATTAATGCCACTAAAAACATTCCTAATAAATAGATTCGTATACTCTTTCTCATATAATTTCCTTAAACTGATATCCAACTCCTCTTACTGTATGAATATACTCTCCACATTCTCCTAGTTTCTTTCGAAGCATCTTAATATGCGTATCTACTGTCCTCACATCCCCCTCGTAATCAAATCCCCATATTTGAAGCAAGATTTGATCTCTTGTTAAAGCATTCTTTTGATTGGATAAAAAATATTCCAACAATAAATATTCCTTGTTATTTAATTCCACATCCACTCCATTTACTTTTACTTCATGCGTTTCATCACAAAAGGAAAGTTTTCCTACCACAATTTCTTCTCTTCGTTTTGACTGAATCTTCTTCAACAAATTCTCTAACCTTGCAATAAATACAGGATAAGAAAAAGGTTTTGCAATATATTCATCTGCCCCTTTTTCTAATCCCTTTACTTCGCTTTCACTATCTCCTAAGGCCGTTAACATCATAATAGGCACATCGCTATATTCACGAATGGACTCCATCACTTCCCATCCATTATAAATAGGCATCATAATATCTAAGATACATACTGCTATTTTATGAGTAAAAAATAGATCTAAGGCTTCTTCTCCATTACTAGCTACTATGGGTGTATACCCTTGTTTTCGAATCATATCACTCACTAACTTCTGTAATGCTTGGTCGTCTTCTGCAATTAAAATATTATATGACATACACAACTACTCCTTCTAATTTCTCTACAATTTATAAAGTTATATTATACAGAAAATATGTGTAGCTATTGTGAAATACTATGCCTTCTTACAAACGTTTTTCTCATAATACAATCGTACCAATTTCAATTCTTCGTCATACTCTCTTCCCACTACGCCAAAACCCATCTTCTCATAAAACCTTACTGCCCTTTGATTCTTCTCAAAACATTCTAAATGCACTCCTAAAAATCCCTTCATAGCCTCTTTCATAGTTTCTTGTAAGAAGTATGCTCCTACTCCCATTCCTTGATACGATGGAGCAATCATAAACATTTGCAGTAATGAACCAATCCATACACAATACCCTATAATTTCTTGATCCCGTTCTAATATGTAGCTATTAGATAAAGATTCTACAATTCCCTCCCTAGCCAATCCACTTTCCAAACCTTCCAAATAAGAAGTAATGCTCTCGTCCTCTAAAAAAGAACGAAAGCATTGATCCCAAATCTCTCTTACTAATTCTATTAGCAACTCTATATCACATCTTTGTGCCTTACGAATAAAATATTGCATAGGATTACTAGTATTTAATAAGCATCTGGCATTATAATAGCAGCAATGATGTAGGTCAATAAAGCCGGTCCCCAAAAGCCAAATATTACAAATAATAATCTTACAATAGTAGCATCACAATTAAAATACTCTCCAATCCCTGCACAAACACCACATATCATTTTATTAGTTGACTTTGTTAATTTTTTATCGTTCATGTTATCTCTTACCCTTCTTATGTTGTTATAAACTCAATGTAACTTATACTTAATTCTATCGTATCTTTCTCCATATGACAAGCTAATTTTCTTAAATTTTCTTACTTAAATTCTACCTCAATGTTTCCCATATTGCAAGTTAATTGGTACGTGCTATTCGCACCATTGTCCATAGTATGATTGACTCCCATCCAAGTATTATGATACGTTCCAATTTCCACATTCCCCATATCACATTTTATTTGGTAATTATGATTTACCTCTTTGCTATCTAGTACCATTTCTATATTACCCATGTTACACACAATATGCAAATCCCCCTGAAGCTGACCTTCATATTCAAAATTCCCCATATTCATCTCTACTCTAGCATCTCCTATTACAATTCCTTCCATTTCCACATTTCCCATACGTGCATCTATAGTTAACTCTTGTACAACCAATCCTTCTATTTGGATATCTCCTACATCTATATCAAATGCAAATCCCTCTATCTCATAGGATTCTGGTAGATAAATGGTAATCTCTTGTTCTTGACTCCTAATAGTTTTCCCAAAAGGAAAATTCCCTATAAAAACATTTCCAAATGAGAAGATTCCCTTCTCTAAAAATTGGACTGTTCCATAAAAAGTTAAGTCACCACTTTCTGACAATTCATGTTCCCACTTCCCTGTTGTAGTTACTAAGATTTCTTCCTTTCTATGCGTTGTTACTTCTACATCTCCATACAACGCATCTACAGTAATAGAACGAATCAATTCCTTTTGAAAACTATGATTCACCTTAGTACCTCCACCTAAATCAAGTGAGAAATCCTCCACCAAAAATGAAAACTCTCCTGCTCCCATAGCACTTGTCCATGCTGACATTCCACCCATAAAAGAAGTAAGCAGTATTACTACAAATCCTACTACTAAAAAAATACCTCCACTTATTAAACTTATCTTTGTAAACTTTTTCATCTTAATCTCCATTCTTATAGTGCTTGTAATATGTAAACACATACTTACCGTTGTACAAATCTGTGTGTGAAATTTCACACTGTTCTCATGCCACGAAATGGAAGTTTACACAACCATACAATACCTCTAATACACGCTGGCACAAAACAGATCATCCCACTTAAAATAAGCCAAAACAACAGGATAGAAACCCCTATGATAGCGCAGGCAATTCCCACCATCATAATGCCCGCCAAAGGTATGGTAAAGACTTTGAAGATCCCTATAAATAATAATAAAAATCCTACTACAATCATTAGAAACGCTGCTAGACCTATCCCTGCTCCTGTAGCAAATAAACCCATTCCAAGAGCCATCACACTTACTAAAATTGCAAACATAACTGCAACTACTGTAATCAATAGTGGCAACCAAATAGGAACGGTAAGAATGCCAATTATAATTAGTAAGATTCTATTCGTAGTATTTGTTTTTTTCGAAGTCTTCTCTTTGGTGGATTCTACCTCCCTCACCACACTTACTTTCGTATTGGTATCATCACTAGTACCAGTAAATCCATTTTCACTATATTCATAGGTACTGGTATCTTCTTGAAAGTTCTCCTTAATTTGCTTAGCCACCAAGGCAGGATTTCCCAATGCAACGATTACTTTTTCCTCTTCTACCCCTGCATCTTCAAAGTAATTCCTATAATATTCCATTGCCTCTTCTCTCTCACTGCTTGGCAATTCACTTAATAATCGTTCTAATTGTTCTAGAAATAATTCTTTATTCACCACTCTCACCTCCTGTAAAAATATCTGTAATCTTCTTAGCATATTGCTTCCATTCAAATTCATATAGATTCAACTGCGCACTTCCATTGGCCGTAATCTTATAATATCGTCTATTTCTTCCATTACAAGCCACATCATAGACTTCTAAACACTCATCTTTTTGCAATCTACGCAACACTGGATAGAGAGTAGACTCTGAAATTCGAATGACCAGTTGCACTTCTTGGGTAATCTGATACCCATAAGTTCCTTCTGGTTTTCTAGATATAATGGCTAGCACAATTGCATCTAGTAACGCCGCACCTGTATTAAATACCATACCTTTTCTCCTTTTCACTACATTTAAAATAATACTATACAGCATATAATATTGTTCTTTTCAATACTATACGATATATAATATTGTTTGTCAACTAAAAAAAGACCAAACCTATTCGCTTAGTCTTTTTCTCTTGTATTCTAATTCTATTTCTAATCTACAAATGGAATCACTGCTCCATCATAAGTTTCATTAATATAAGCCACAATCTCATCTGATTTTAGAACTTCTGCTAATGCTAATACACCTTCGTGATTTTCATTTCCCTCTTTTACCACAAGAATGTTTACATACGTTTTGGCTCCCTCTGAATCTGCTGTTTCATAAGCAATGGCATCACTTCCCACGCTTAATCCTGCTTGTAATGCATAATTTCCATTTAATACTACTACTGACATTTCATCTTTTACTCTAGCAATTTGTGCCGCTTCCATTTCAATAATTTTCACATTATATGGATTTTCCTCAATATCTAAAATAGTAGCTGTTAATCCTGCCCCTTCTTTCAAGGTAATAATTCCATTTGCCTCTAATAATAACAACGCTCTCGCTTCATTAGTAGTATCATTTGGAACCGCAATATTTGCACCTTCTGAAAGGTTAGCAAGGTCTGATTCTGTTCCTGGATAAATACCAAATGGCTCATAATGAATTCCCGCTACAGATACTAAATGTGTACCGTGCTCTTCGTTAAATGAATCTAGGTAGGGAATATGTTGAAAATAATTAACATCTATTTCTCCACTTTCCACTACATTATTGGGAATTACATAATCACTGAATTCTGTCACTTTTAAAGTGTATCCTCGTTCTTCTAATAAAGGGGTTGCCTGCTTTAAAATTTCTGCATGGGGTGTGGAACTTGCTGCCACTGTTACAACAATTGACTCAGTAGTATCACTAGTGTCACTATTGTCACTACTATCCTCTTGTGCAGAACTTTCAGTCGCTGTTATAACATTTGTCTCATCTGTTTGACTCCCACATCCTGCTAGCACTGCTCCAACCACCACTAAACTCAATGCTACTTTGACTAATTTCTTTTTCATTTCTCTTCTCTCCTCATTCTTTGTTTCTTCATTTACCTCTTATTTGTTTCCTTTTATTTCCTTCTGTTTCCTTCTATTATCAAATTCTCCTATCTACTTTCTTGGCTATTTTCATACCAATCATCTGTAGAATTTGAACTAATAATACTAATATAATAACAGTAACCCACATAACAGTTACATCATAGCGATAATATCCATATTGAATGGCTACATCCCCCAAACCACCACCGCCTACAATACCTGCCATAGCAGAATACCCTAGTACCGTTCCAAGAGCAATGGTAGATCCTACAATCAATGACACTCTAGCTTCCACCAATAATACTTTTATAATAATCTGCATGGTACTTGCTCCCATGCTTTGTGCCGCTTCTAGGACACCTCGATTCACTTCTTTTAAAGAGCCTTCTACCATACGTCCAATAAAAGGCGTAGCTGCTACTACTAACGGAACAATGGTAGCAGTGGGTCCATAACTTTTCCCTACAATCGCTTTTGTAAAAGGAATTAATAGAATTAATAGAATCAAAAACGGAATACTTCTTGTAATATTTGTCAATATATCTAACAATTTATAGATAAGCTTATTAGGACTAATTCCATTTTCATCCGTTACCGCTAATACAACACCAAGGGGCAGTCCTAACAGATAAGCGAATACGGTAGTTGCTAGTACCATGTATAACGTAATCCACATTTCTCCAACAATTAACGATACCATTTCTACACTCATCCTACTTCCTCCTCTTCTACCATTTGTGGAAATACTTCCACTGCAAGATTATGATTCTTTAAATAAGCAATCATCTTCTCTGTAAGTTCTGCATCTTCTGCATTTGTAGAATCATTTCTCCCTTAGCAATCCCCTCTAAATTTCTAGTATTCGCCTTCATAATATTCACTGGTGTCTTGAATTGCAAAATCATATTGGCGATTACTGGTTCGAAGGATGAATTTTCACTAAATACAATACGTATATAATCTGTAGTTTCTTTAAAAGAGGTCTTCGTTTCCACTCCATAGATCAATCTCTTACCTTCTTGGCTTTGAGGACTTGTAAATAATTCTTGTACAGTACCTACTTCTACTAATTCTCCACTAGATAAAATAGCCACATGAGAACAGATTTCCTCTACTACTGCCATTTCATGCGTAATTAGTACAATCGTAATTCCAAATTTTTCATTAATCTCTTTTAGCAATTCTAATATGGATTTCGTTGTCTGTGGATCTAGCGCACTAGTTGCTTCATCACATAATAAAATCTCTGGATTACTTGCCAATGCTCTTGCAATAGCCACTCGTTGCTTCTGCCCTCCTGATAGATGGGCAGGATATTCATTCGCCTTCTCAGACAACCCCACAATATCTAAGAGTCTCATCCCCTCTTCTATAGCATCTTTTTTTTTCATACCTGCAATTTCTAGAGGAAAACAAACATTATCTAAAATACTCTTTTGCATCAACAGATTGAAATGTTGAAAAATCATAGAAATCTTTGTTCTAGCAGATCGAAGTTCCTTCTTCGTTAAACAACTTAAATCTTTCCCATTTACAATAACTTTTCCTTCACTTGGTTGTTCCAAAAAATTCAAACATCGAATTAGCGTAGATTTTCCAGCACCCGACATACCAATAATACCAAAGATATTACCATCCTCAATAGTCAGACTTACATCTTTTAATGCAAATAAGGCATTATCTTTTGTGGAAAACAATTTACTTACATGCTCTATTCGAATTCGTTCCATATTCTTATCCTTTCTTTCTCATTCATTTTATTCAATTTCAATTCTCTACCCTTCGTCCTTAGCACTTTCTTATCATAACTTACAGATACTTACTTGTCTATGATTGATATTTGATATCCTGTTATAGGTAAAATCTATAGGTGCTTGTCCTAGCATTATTTTTTTCTTATGTGCAATACTTGTTGCTCCTCAATAATATGACATTCAATTTCATATGTATCATCATCGTATCGTTCATATAATATTCGCATCATATATACGATTAAATCTGGATTTTTCACTAGATGAAAAAACTTATTCGCTCGATCAATTTCTGTAAAAGACAACAGCAAAGAAGCAATATACGTTTCATCCTTTAGGTTTTCTATCTCCATCTCTTTAATATTATCAGGCAAGTCACACAATAAGGAGGACAAGTGAAAATCTTTATCTTCTCCCACAAGATATTGTAAAGCTTCTGCTTTATTATAATGAGATTTCATACTCCTAATAATAATGGCTTTATTTAAGGTACTATAACCTTTTATCAGATACAACATCTTCTTATGATCACTTAGAGTCGTGATAATATTAATTTGTGATGCTTCATCATATAGATACGACATAGCTTGCTCTCTCAACTCTTCATTATCAATAGATACAACCATAATCTCAATACAACGTCGATCCTTTATTTTAGATAATAACTCGTATTTAATAGTATCATCTTCTGTATACAGAGCCAACTCTAATTTAATATCATCAGACTCTATGAGGGCAAAATCTTCTGCTAACAACTTACCACGTCTTGCTTTGAATAAAACCGCTGCTGAAAATTCATCATTTTTCACATTTTTTATGAATCTATTTTTTATGTATGTTTGCTTAATCTCATCATATAATTCAATTTTATTGTCTATTTTTGACACTAAACCTTGACAATTTAAGATATCTTCATCATTTTCTAAACTTTTAATAATTTCTAACTTTTCTTCTTCTTTTAATCTTTTTGCAAAATAAATCAATCCATCTACCTTTAAGTCTTCATTTTCATAACTTAGAAGCACTTGTTTTAAATAAGCAGAATTACTTAATAAATATTGTAAGGTGTTTTTCTTCACATAATCATCACTTCTTGCAATAAGATGCATCTTTTGTTCCATAGTCTCTACTATGTGAATGATATCTAGCTTATTTTCATTCGTTGCATTATCAAAAATTTTATAAATCTTTGATATATCATTGTTTGCAAAATAAATAATGGATTGTTCTATTTTCTTACTAATCTTAAAATTTTGCTTTACACTTCTCTTTACTTCTACTTTCATTATTACTCCTCCCCTCTAATCTATACATTTTAAGAACAACACTTCATACGGCTCCAGTGTAATGCCTCCATTCATTGTAATAGTTTCCCCTGTCAACAAATTCAAAACCTGCCCACACCCCGCATCAAACTGTGCCCAAAATGAGTGTTCTTCTGCATTCACTGCCACTAGGACTCGTTCCTCACTAGAGGCACGTTCTATTACGCATTGTTTATTCACTAAGAATTTCGAAGAAAAAGAGCCATAATTTAATGCGTGACTTTCTCTCTTAATCTTAGCAATTGCTCCAATAAATTCTGTTAATTCATTCTCTAATGGAGTTTCATAACGAAGTCTTAGATTAGGGTCTCCATCTTCTTTACGTCCCTTAACTCCCCATTCACTTCCATAGTATATACATGGAATTCCTGGCATTCCAAACAACATACCATACACTGGTTTTAGATGATTCTCATTAATCAATGCACTAGAAATTCTAGCCACATCATGATTATCTACAAATGATAACAAGTGTTTCCCTCGATACAAACACCACTCCTCTGGTCCAAATTGTCTTTGCAGGGAATGTACGATTTCAAACATATTCATAGAATTAAAACTAGAATACAATCCCTTATATGTTTCATAATTCGTTGCCGAATGTAACATCTCTTCATTGACTAATTGGTTGTAGTCACCATGCACCATCTCTCCTAATAAGAAGAAGTCTGCTTTCATCTCATCACAATGAGAACGTAATCTTCTCATAAAGTTATGATCTAAGCAATACGCCACATCTAGACGAATACCATCTATGTCAAAATAAGTAATCCAATAGGAAACTACTTCTAATAGATATTGAATCACTTCTTCATTTTGTAAATTCAATTTCACCAAATCGTAATGACCTTCCCAGCCTTCATACCATAATCCGTCTTCATAGCTAGAGTTGCCATTTAAGTCAATATGAAACCAATGTAAATACTTAGAATGTTCGCGATTTTGTAGAACATCTTGAAAACCAAAAAAACCTCTTCCTACATGATGAAAGACACCATCTAATACAATCTTTATATTAGCCTCATGCAATTCATCACACACGTCCTTAAACTCTTGGTTGGTACCTAATCTGCAATCAATTTTCTTATAATCTCTCGTATTGTAACCATGCGTATCTGATTCAAAGAGTGGGGAAAAATAAATTGCATTCACTCCTAACTTTATCATGTGTTCTTTCCATAACACTACTTCTTTTATTCTTCCTACAGCCACTCCATCATTTTCAAAGGGAGCTCCACAAAATCCCAATGGATAGATTTGATAAAACACACTTTCATTTGCCCACATAATTTTACTCCTTTAATTGAATTGTTTATGTTATTTTAATTTTCTTATCCAACTGCATTTTTGCATAAATTTTATATATTTCTACAATTTTTGCAAGATTTCTTGCATATGGATTATTTATCCACAAAAACACAGGGATAACTTGTATTAAAATTGATGAATAATACACACTTTCCACAAAGTTATACACATTCCTACGATTGTGGATTCCTTTTCCTCTATAATTTACAATTAATGTTGTTAGTTATTCTATCATTTTTTGTAATAATATACATTTACTCTTTCCTTTATGCATAAATAATTAATATGCAATTCTTATTATTGTCTGAAAATTTGCGTGTTATTTTATTCCTCTTTCCTTATTATTTACTATTTCTTAGGAAATTGCAAGGAAAATATCATCTACTTTCCTCATTTTAAAAGCACGTTAATCAATAATTCCTTAACGTGCTTTTTTCTAAATCCTTCTTTATTTTGTTTCAAACTCACGTACTCGATAGGTCACCTGAATCTCTTCACAAATTTTACGACATTTTTCAATTTCTTCTTCCCCGATTACATCCACTACGGACAGAACCACCTCCTTCACATATTGCTGAGATTTCTTAGCAAAATCTAACATCTGCTCAAAAGATTCTATCCCAAACTGACTTCTAGTAATCTCTAAGTAGTCTTGGGGATTTGAGGCATTTAAACTGATAGAAATAATATCAATCAACCCTTGGAATTCTGGTGTAATATCACGTTTGTGATACAGGTTACAAAGACCATTGGTGTTAATCTTAATAGGTGTTTTCGTTTTCCCTCTCATGTAACGTGCAATTTCACAGACTATATCTACTCGTACTAACGGCTCCCCAAATCCACAAAAAACAAGTTCTTCATACTCCTCAAGGTTGTGTTTTTCTAATTGTTCTACGATCAATTCACACGTAGGTTCTTGTTCTAGCCAAAGTACCGACGAATTCCCCATTTTGTCTTTATGGGTTCTAATGCAAAAAGTACACGCACACGGACATTGATTGGTGATATTTAAATATAGTTTATTTTCTATTTGATATAAGATGTTATCCAAAACACTACCCCCTTACCATATCATTTTTAAAATGAATTCGATCTAACGCTTTTCCTATTCCTATAAAAAGAACAGAACTAACTAAAGTTTGCATACTCGAAGAAAAAATAGAAGGAATGGCACTCCACACATTTCCATAAATAATCACTTCTGCTATAAAATACCCCAAAGTACAAAAAATCAAACTAAAAAACAAAGCAATTATATTCTTTTTACATAAAATTACATTCTCTTTGGAGGTAAATACAAAAGCTGTCAATCCTTTTATAATAGCAGAAGGTAGGATCCAAACTGCATATCCTGTTAATCCATCTGCCAACGTAGCCCCTAAGACACCTGCTAAAATTGCATATTGTGTTGGCAAAATACATCCTGCCAAATATACAAAAGTATCGCCTATATGAACATAACCATTCGATACTGGAATATGAAAAATATAAGCTGTAGTTACATAAATAATGGCTGTCATTATTGCCGTCATTGTGATATATTTCGTTTTCATTCAAAATCTCCTATTTGTAAAAGTGTTTTCTCAAAGCAAATTCCATTGGTAATAGGTTCTGATAACGAAACTTCTAATGTTTTACCAATATAATCCGTTGCCTTACAAACACACTTGGTTACCTCTTTCCCTTGTACTAATCCTGCACTTACAATAGAAGCAAATACATCACCTGTACCACAACGTACTTCTCCAATCTGTGGAACTTTTATTACTTCATACATTCCTTCCATATAAAGAAAATTCATAATTTCATCCCCTTGTACAATTCCTGTAATACAAATGTATTTTGTTTTATGCTTAGCTAACTTATTACAAATTTCTACTAACACTTCTTCTGTAATCTCTTCTAGGACATAAGGAGTATCTGTGAGAATGCACGCCTCTGTAAGATTCGGTAACAATACATCTGCAATACCACACAGATTTTTCAAAGAACATACCATTTCCTCCGTATAAGATGAGTAAAGTTTCCCTTGATCCCCCATGATTGGATCCACTACAATCATCGTCTTATCTTTCTCTTTTAATAGATGGTAAACGTCATCTATTTGTGTAGCTGAAGCAAAAAATCCCGTTAAATAGCCATCAAATGTAAGGTTCATTTGCTCCCACTTATCCATATATGTTTTCGTATGACTTGAGTAATCATCAAAGAATATATTTTCAAATCCTGTATGGCTAGATAAAATAGACGTAGGTACAGGGCAACATTGTACTCCAAGTGCAGAAATAATTGGCAATGCAACCGTTATGGAGCATCTTCCAAATCCTGATAAATCCGTAATAACGGCAATTTTTTTCATAATCATCTCCTCCTATGATTATATTACTGTAAGAGTGTACTTTTAGATAGATGCAGTTTTCAATTTTTTTAAAAGGACAGTTTTATGCAACAATTACATTCTTATAACCCTTAAATATTTCTTCTTGAAAAATCTTTCTAAAAATGGTATGCTTAAATTGTTAAAAGAAATCACGTAAGAAATGAGGTTATACTTTGAAAAAAATTTTTAAATTCGTATTTGTATTTTCTAGTGCTTGTGCTTTTATTGGTTCCATTTATTATTACCTGTTTAAATCAGGGGAATCTAAAAATAGCCAAGAAGAGTCTGACTATGACGACCTAGATCATTTTGATGAAGAATCTTATCCGAATCGTTCTTATGTCTCTTTGCAACCTTCTTCTGAAGAAGATTACTTAGATGATGGAGACGGCGAATTATTGAATGAAGAGGATATCGAACCTTACGACTTGTACGAAGATGAGTTAGCAGATGATTTAGAAGGAACAGAAGAATTGACAGAAGTTGTAGAAGAGGAATCACCCTATCGAATTAACGATTCTATTTTACAGAACATGGATAATTCTAGTGAAACAGAAGAAACATTTACAGAAGATTATCTGTAACATATTAATCTCCATTCTAGTAATGTATGAAAATTTATTTTTCACACTATTACCATAGAAGAACAGAAATAAACGGTAAGATGATTACATCTTACCGTTTATTTCTTCGTAAAGGGACTTTGCATAGCTATCTGTCATTCCACAGATAAAATCCGTCACTAATAATAGCCGTAAATATAACTTTTCTATATCACTTTTCTCCTTAGAATAGATTTGATAGCTACGAATGTAATTCTGAGAAATCAATTGTACTAATTTCTTCTGAACACTACTTTGTTCCTCTTTCGTATCATAATACAGAATCGCATCAATAAATTTATCCAATAAATCATTGACAATACTAGCTGTTGCTACTTCCGATTGTAAAATAGTTCTTGATTGAAAGATTTCTTCAAATGCAATTCTTCTAAGAAGGTTCATAAGTGTTTCAAGGTCACCCACCCCTGCTAATAAATCTGTAGTAAGTTTTCCATCCATAATCTCTCTATATTGATGAATAAACGAATCACCTGCTGTATATATGGCAATTCCTTGTAACTTTATCAACCAGTTTTGTATAGCATTTAACCTTGCTTCTTTATTATTTTGATCCATTGCTTGCTGATATTTTTTCTTTAGATCCATAACATAGGAATGGTTTTCACCAAAAGTTTCTTTTAATTGTTGTAGTAAGTATTCATAAGAGATACAACCTTTTTTTACCCCATCCTCTATATCCGCAGTTAAATAGGCAATATCGTCTGCCGCCTCTAATAAAAATGTTAAAGGATGACGATTTCCATTGGTTCTAAGAGAGCTAACCACCTCTTGAAAGGAATTCGTATCCGCGTAGTAATACCCCATTTTTTTATCCTTTACATTCCCCGACTTCTTATTAATTGCCGTAGATGCAACTGGATATTTCACAATGGTTCCTAGCAAAGATTTATTAAGATTCATACCATTTTCATCTACTAGATAATGCAATTTGGTTACCACGCGAAATGCTTGGGTATTCCCCTCAAAATTCAAGAAATCTGCTTTCATCTGCTCATCTAGTATATCTTCTAATCTCTCTCCATAAAATTCATATTTGGAAAGATTGCTTCGAAACCAATCCCGAATTAATGTCTCTCCAAAATGACCAAATGGCGGATTCCCAATATCATGTAATAAGCCTGCACACTCTAGTATATGGCAAATATCACTTTTGTTTGCTATGGTAAAATCAGAATCTAACTTTTGTTCGAGAATTTTAGCCCCTACATATTGTCCTAAGGACTTTGCAAAAGAAGCAACTTCTAAGGAATGGGTTAATCTTGTTCGTACAAAATCACTTTTATCTAGTGGAAATACTTGTGTCTTATCTTGTAAGCGACGAAAAGAAGCACTACCGATAATACGATGATAATCTTTTTCAAATTCACTTCGTAGATCCGATCCATTGTTTTTTTGATAGGACCGTATCCGTTCACTACATAATAACTCTGTCCACTTCATCGTTGGTAATCTCCTTTTCTTACGATACTTCCCAAGTACTCATTAACTTAGTAATACCTTTTGGAATTTTCTCTAATTCCATACTAGCATATCCTAGTAAAAACTGTTTTCTACTAGAATTGAGCATAGGCGACTCTACCCAATATTGTTTCATAGGGTACAATTTTACTCCTACTCCCTCTGCTTCTTCTAATAATTGCTCTTGCGTCTTACTTCCCACATATTCTATAATTAGATGTAATCCCATATGATTTCCCGTCACTTGTATCCAATCTCCATACGGCTTTAACGCTTGTAACAATACATCATGCTTCTCTTTATAAATTTTTCTCATCTTGTTCAAATGTCTCTCGAAATATCCATCTCTCATGAAAATCTCTAACGTTGCTTGGTCTACTCTAGAAACGGTAGAAGAATAGAAATACGCATTTTTCTTGTATTGATTCACCAAGGACATCGGTAGCACCATATAACTAATTCGAATAGCTGGAGCGATAGATTTGGAAAAAGTTCCCATATAGATTACTTTCCCATGTTCATCTAGAGATTGGAGTGCCTTCACAGGACGACCTCTATAACGAAATTCACTATCATAATCATCCTCAATTATATAACGTTCCTTCTCTTCATTGGCCCATGTTAATAATTCCATTCTTCTAGCAATTGGCATAACAATTCCTGTAGGAAATTGATGAGCAGGCATAACGTAAGCAATCGTTGCACCACTTTCATATAAAGCTTCCGTCTTCATTCCACTACCGTCCATCTCCACAGCATTTACCTTATAAGTAAAACTTTGAAAGATTTTATAAGCTCTTTGATATGTGGGGTTTTCAATAGCAACTATTTGTCTATTTCCTATGATTTTTTCTAATAGCATTAACAAATAATCATTTCCTGCCCCTACTATAATCTGATCTTTCTCACACTTCACCCCTCTTGAAGCGTGTAAATATCTTGCAATTACACTACGTAATGCCTCTTCCCCTTGCGGATTTCCCAATGCAAATAATTTTAATTCATTTTCTGCTAATGCTACTTTTTGCACCTTCTTCCATACACTAAAGGGAAACCCTTCCTTTTGCACATCAGTTGGGGAAAAATCATACGTATATTCAAAAACCCTCTCTTCTACTTCTTCTTTCGATACTCTTTGAGTGTTCATTCCTACTAGATAATCAATTTGATTAACGTAATAACCTCTGTATGGTTTTGCTTCCACATACCCTTCTGCTAATAATTGTTCATAAGATAATTCCACTGTACTACGTGAAACTTGTAGATATTGCGCCAGAAAACGTATGGAAGGAAGTTTCTCACCAGGGAGCAACTTCCTTTCTTTTATTTCTTCTACTATATGTTCGTATATTTGTAAATACAAATGTTGTTGACTGCTCGGTTGTAAAACAATTGCTAATTCATTCACAACTTACTTTCCTTCTTGCTCTTTCTTCTTCTCAAGTACAAGATCTTTTAAATCTCTTGCCTTGTCTTTAATTCTTGATGGAGTCATACTGTTTCCAAGCATATTAGCAATTAACTTACTTGCTACATCGTATTTCTCTATTTGAATTGCTAACGCTGCCACTAAGTAATCTACTGTGAACTCATCCATACCACACATTGGATAAGATTCCTTCTGTCTTGCTACTACGAATCCTTCCATGGCATTTTTCAAATATTCATGTTCTAACGCATTATATTTTTCTGTTAATGTAGCAAAATCTGGTGCATTGGCATCAAGTGCCTCTCTCATACCCCGAACAAGCCATCCACTTTTCATACATATAAATGCTTTTTCACTTGGTTTTGCACCTTTTACCACTGCATTAGCAAGTGCCAATTGGTATCGTTCCATAGCTTCTTCATAAGTATAAATAGGCCCTTCATGTGCCAACCCTTTAAAATCTACTGAGATCTTCTCTTTTACTAACTTCTTCTGAGTTGGTGTCATTCCTTTAAAATAACGCGTCAATGCTGCAAATCCACAGGTAGGACAAACAATTACGTCATACTTTGTCATATCAACACCATCATATTTTTGACGTAAATCTATATCTGCTCCTAAAGACTTTGCCTTCCCATTTTTTACAGACTTGACTTTAAATTCTTGTTCACAAACTGGACATGGATAAGAACGTTCTAACAACAGATCTTCTTCTTTTGCTTCCGGTGGTGCTGCTGCTGCCGCTTTTTTCTTCTCCTCTTCTCCATCTCTATACAAATCATCTTTTGATACACCTATTCCAAATTTTTCTAATCCCTCAAAAATATTTGCCACGTTATTTTCCTTACCTTTCTCTAATCTCTATGTTTCATTTCACTATATTATATTAAATTCTAATTCCCTTATCCATCTTATTTTGGTAACTTAAAAGAACTTTTTAGAGAAACAATCCGATTAAACACCAATTCACCCTCTTTGGAATCTTTCGCATCTACGCAGAAAAATCCTTGTCTTACAAATTGAAAACTATCGTATGCTTTCGCACTTGTCAAGTCTGGTTCTACATAACAGTCGTTTAATATAGTCAACGAATTAGGATTTAAGTTCAATGATCCATCTTCATTATAAACACCTTTTTCTTCTTCAATAATATTCTCATATAATCGTACTTGCACTTTAATTGCTGAAGAGGCTGGTACCCAGTGAATCGTTCCCTTAACTTTTCTTCCTGTAAATCCAGAACCTGACTTCGTCTCTGGATCATATGTACAATGAATTTCCACTACCTTGCCTGTTTCATCTTTCATAAAACTATCACAAGTTACGAAATATGCGTGCATTAGACGTACTTCATTCCCAGGAAATAAGCGAAAATATTTCTTTGGTGGCTCTTCCATAAAATCTTCCCTATCAATATAGAGAACTTTTTCAAATGGTACTTTCCGAGTTCCTAAAGATTCATTTTCCATATTATTCGGTACTTCTAGATATTCCACCTGATCTTCTGGGTAATTATCTATTATTAATTTAATTGGGTCTAATACTGCCATTACTCGTGATTTCTTTAATTTTAAATCTTCTCGTATACAATATTCTAACATCCCATAGTCTACAGAAGAATTAGCCTTAGAAATGCCACACAAATCAACAAACATTTTCAAAGACTCTTTCGTAAATCCTCGTCTTCTCAGCGCTGCAATAGAGACAAGCCTCGGGTCATCCCAACCATCTACAATACCATCTTCTACTAACTTCTTAATGTAACGTTTTCCTGTTACCACATTCGTAAGATAAAGTTTCGCAAATTCAATCTGTTTTGGAGGTTCTTCATACTCTAATTCTCTAACTACCCAATCATATAGCGGCCGATGATCTTCAAATTCCAAGGTACAAATAGAATGTGTTACCTTCTCAATAGCATCTTCAATCGGATGCGCAAAATCATACATTGGATAAATACACCATCTATCACCTGTATTATGGTGAGTCATATGTGCTACACGATAAATGATAGGATCACGCATATTCATATTAGGGGATGCCATATCTATCTTCCCACGAAGTACTCGCTCACCATCTTGATAAACACCATTTTTCATGTTTTCAAAAAGCGTTAGATTCTCTTCCACACTTCTCTCACGATAAGGACTATTCTTACCAGCTTCTGTTAAAGTTCCACGATATGCACGCATTTCCTCCGGAGACAAATCACACACATATGCTTTCCCTTTTTGAATTAACTTCACAGCTGACTCATACATATGCTCAAAATAATCAGAAGCAAAAAATAGTTGTTCATTCCATTCCGCACCAAGCCACTTAATATCCTCTAAAATAGATTCAACAAATTCTACCTTCTCCTTGGTCGGATTCGTATCATCAAATCGCATATTAAATGTTCCATTATATTTCTGTGCCAATCCATAATTTAATAAAATGGACTTAGCATGACCAATATGTAAGTATCCATTTGGTTCAGGTGGAAATCTGGTACATACATGATTGTACGTACCTTCTGCTAAATCTTTGTCTATAATTTGTTCTATAAAGTTCCTTGAAATCACTTCTTCTTTATTCGTTTCACTCATAATCATTACTGCACCTTATTAGAATCTAAAAGCGTTCTAGTGGCACAGACCTCCTGCATCGTTTTTACATTATCTAACCTATTCTATCATACAATTAAAAAATAATAAAGGTTTCGAATTAATTTTCATATGAACTAATGCTTAAAATGTCTCATTCCTGTAAATACCATTGCAATTCCATACTCATCTGCCTTATCAATAGACATCTGATCCTTCATAGCACCACCTGGTTGTATAATAGCAGTAATTCCTGCTTCATGTGCTGCTTCTACCACATCATCAAATGGAAAAAATGCATCGGAAGCCAATACCGCTCCTTTTGTTGCTTCTTCTCCTATTAACTCATTAGCATGGTCGAAGCATTGTGTCGTTGCCCAGATTCGATTCACTTGTCCTGGACCAATTCCAACACTTTGCTGATTCTTCACCACGCAGATACCATTTGATTTCACGAATTTTACCACTTTCATACCAAATTTCATATCTTCTACTTGTTCTTGTGTAGGTGCTACTTTTGTAACTACCTTCCAGTCTTCTTCTTCATATAATTTGCTATCAATGGTTTGTACGATTAATCCACCATTTACCTTCTTCATATCTAATGCATATGGAGATTGAGGAACCTCAATTCCCTTTAACTCTAAAACACGAATATTCTTCTTAGCTGATAAAATCTCTAATGCCTTAGCTTCATAACTTGGAGCCACTACAACCTCTAAGAAAATCTCATTCATCTGTTCTGCTATCTTCACCGTTATCTCTCTGTTTGCAACTACGATCCCACCAAAGATAGACATTTTATCTGCACTGTAGGCTTTCTCCCAAGCCACTTCTATAGCATCTGCACTTCCCACACCACAAGGATTTCCATGTTTACAGCCTACCACTGTAGGTTCGTCGAATTCCTTTAATAATTCTAAAGCTCCATTGGTATCATTAATATTATTAAAAGAAAGTTCTTTTCCATTCTGTTGTACTGCATCTACTAAAGATCCTACTTGTTTTCCTACTTGACGATAAAAGGCTGCTGCTTGATGTGGATTCTCTCCATATCGCATATCTTGTACCTTTTCAAAAGTCATGGTTAAGGTATCTGCAAATTCATGGTCGTTACGCTCTGCTCTTAAGTAATCTGTAATCATGGTATCATAATGAGATGTGTGTTGAAACACTTTTTGCATGAGGTAAAACTTTGTCTCTAAGCTAACACTTCCTTGCTCTTTTAATTCTGTAATCACTTTTGTGTAATCACTCGGATCGGTAATCACAGTAACATCTTGGTAATTCTTAGCCGCACTTCGTAACATAGTTGGCCCACCAATATCAATATTTTCTATGGCTTCTGCCCTTGATACACCCTCTTTTAATATTGTCTCTTTGAAAGGATATAGATTTACTACTACAAAATCTATAGTATCTACTTGTAATTCTTCTAGCTGTTTCATATGATTTTCATTAGAACGCATAGCTAAAATTCCTGCATGAACTTTCGGATGTAATGTTTTCACACGTCCATCTAGACATTCTGGAAATTTCGTTATGTCAGATATTTCTATAGCTGGTACTTGCTCTGCTTGAAATTTCCCATATGTGCCACCTGTAGATACAATTTCTACTCCTAATGCAATTAATTCTTTTGCAAATTCTACAATCCCCGTTTTATCCGAAACACTGATTAAAGCTCTCATCTTCTCACCTTTCGTAACTGATTACTCGTCTACACTGTAATTAGGTGCTTCTTTCGTAATATGAATGTCATGTGGATGACTTTCCTTTAAAGAAGCTGCCGATATTTTAATAAACTTACCTTCTTCTTGTAATTTTCCAATAGAATCTGCTCCACAATATCCCATACCAGAACGTAATCCACCCATTAATTGGAATACCGTATCTTCTACATGACCTTTATAAGCCACACGTCCTTCTACTCCTTCTGGTACTAATTTCTTAGCATTCGCTTGAAAATAACGATCTTTACTTCCGTTTTCCATTGCAGAAATAGAACCCATTCCACGATAGACTTTGTATTTACGCCCTTGGAACAATTCATACGTACCTGGACTTTCATCACATCCTGCTAGAATACTTCCTAGCATACATACACTTCCACCTGCCGCTATAGCTTTTGTCATGTCTCCCGAATATTTAATCCCACCATCTGCAATAATAGGAACATCAAATCGCTTAGCGACTTCATAACAGTTCATAACTGCTGAAATCTGAGGAACTCCAATTCCTGCTACTACACGAGTAGTACAAATAGACCCTGGACCAATTCCCACTTTTACCGCATCTGCACCTGCTTCAATCAACGCCTTCGTTCCTTGTGGTGTGGCAACGTTTCCTGCAATTACTTGTA
>JAWXVF010000188.1:0-3905 GCA_044425555.1 Eubacteriales bacterium | reverse complement strand
GCCATCTTTGTTGAAATCTTTCTTGTGGTGTTAAGATTGGTTTCTCAATTATTTCTTCCCAATAGTTCTTATCTTTTAACCTTAAATATGCTGCATAACCTGATTCCACCACATAAAACGTAAATCCCGTAACAATGGCTACTGCTACTACACTTAGAAGTGCTAATTCCGCTCCATTGGCTAATTGTAGAATTATCGTACTAGAAAGCGTTACTATTCCATATCCTGTTATTATCTTCCCTCCCCCATTTGGTCCTGCAAGATAATTAGACATAGATACTTCCTCTGAAATACCAACTTTCAGCCTCTTAATCATTACTCTTATAAAAAAGAGTACCCCTCCTATATAACCTAACATCCCGCATAAAAGATAGGAGTAGTTATAAATATTTCTTACATCAAAATCGTGTTTATTAGCTATTGCTATATATATGTATGTAAAAAAATAAAAACAAAATCCATGCATACTACAAAAGCACATAATAGCTGGTAATCTTTGGTGCCTATAGAAAAAGTACGGATTAATATAAATACATAGTGGATATACTCCAAATAGTGTAACACTTACATATAGCACCTTATTCAATGTCATAACCCATTGTGGAAGGATCTCATAATCGTTTATAATAATACAAGTGCCTAATAATGGCATCGTTAATCCTATCGCACACGCTACTATTGAAAGTTCCATAGACTTCATAACACTACCCCTTGTTTCTATGAATGCTCGTATATACTTATCATTTAACTCTTCTCTTGTTAATTCCTTATTCTCCATAATGTTTCCCTTTCCTTTTCTGACTATTTCTAACTAATAAACCATCTAACACTTTGCTTTAGTGCATCTTTTACACATCCCACTAAACTTTTCGGTGGGTCTCCTATGAATTCAGCATTGAAAGCTATATCAATTGCTGTACCAAGGGCTGCCCCAACTACAATACTAGCTGGTGGTAATACAAGCGAACCTACCATACCTCCTATTGCTGTTGCACTCATACTTGCACTAGTATCAAGTGTTGTATCTATTACAAAATCCAACACTTCGTTCGCTTGTATCCCATCACTACTATCCACATTTATATTCCAATTGGAAGATATGGTCATTCCTGTTGAAATGATTCCAGAACTCTTTGCAATTTTTCCCCAATTAGAAATTCCTTTCCAGCCTTTGAAGTCATTTATAGGAAAACTATCAACAAAACTCTTCTTACCTGTATTCAACAGATGCCATCCTGTTAATTCTTTGTTCACCATTTTAAAGTAATTACAATAGGCTAAATCCACACCTGTAGTAGCAGAAAATCGTTTTCCCCATTTAAAATTACCATCAAAATTAATCGGCTTATCTAACTTAATTGTAGAATTAGCTAATCCTATGGTTTCATCATATAAGAATTTACGTCCCCACCGTAATACTCCTGAGGTATCTTGTGTAATAGCGATTCCTTTTAAGAATATTTTTCCCTTACTATATCTAATATAAGAATCTACTATGTCATATGTATATGCATATATACTATTCATTGGTTCTAGCATGTTTAATAACACACTTTCTTGCTCATATAAGTTATCCAATACCCATGCTAACATTTCTTCTTCACTCATATTTCTAGGCATATCCTTTAACCAATTGTAGAAGAATTTTTCCTTTTCCTCAGGTAATTTCAACTCTGTGAACCAACTTTTATCCATTTTAAATGGTAAGGTATAACTACCATCAACATTTATAGTAGTATGCTGTAATAGTAACATTCCTTGCATCGCTATTTGAAAACTACTTATGCTATCCACAAATAGTCCCATTGTGGATTCATGAAATCTTCTTAATTTCACACATTTTCTCTCTAACTCTTCCATTTCATATTGTAATTCCTCCATCTTTCTATTTAATTGTTCTATCAGAATGGATAGTAAACCTCCTTCATTCATTGCAGAACCACTTCTATTTAGAGTTCTAATCGTCTCAATGGTGGAAGAAATCTGATATTTCTCTTGCCTTTTCACTTCGATCTGTCGTTCAAGATTATCTTCATCTAAATAATTTTCATCTACTATTTCCTCGTTCGCTCCTTGAAATTGTTGTAATTCTACTTGTAATTGTTCCATACTGCTGGCTATATTTTGAATCATAGGTATTATCAGATCCGTAAACATACCCTTACCCATTAGATATGCTTCTCCAGTAAGACTCCTTCCTTCCACTGCTTCCACAATATGGTCACTACCTATTTTTAGCTTCTCTATCATTGTTTCTGCTAGGGTAAGGTTTTCATCTAATATACTGATTAAATTCTGTGATTCATCACTTGCATATATTAATCCCATGGTATCGCTTCTTTCTCTTGATGCAGTTGATCAAGTACATTCTCTAATCTGTAACATTCTTTTCTACATATATCCTCCAAATCGCCCTTACTATTATAAAACAGTTGATTCATTAACTGATTCTTCTCTTCTAATTCTCCTTGCCGTACTTGTGCAAGATCATCTCCCTTTCGCATTAATTCCTCATTTAAGTATATTAACTCTCTAAATCCATGTTGGAGATTCATGCTTAAACATTCTAGACTTTCTTGCAGAACGTTCTTTTCTGATAAAACTTTCTCTATCATTTTTTCTGTATCCATAATTTTATAATCATATTCCATCCTCTCTTTATCTCCTTGCCCCATATTTACTGTAACCTCCCTCCCGATTGTAATATTTTTAATCCAATTGTTTCATCTTGTGCTGCCATAATTTTAGCAATTTCAGGAAATTTATTGGCTTGTGTTTTAATACTTGCCACTACATTGTTCAGATTGGAAAAAATTTCCGTATTTACCTCCATACCTCGCTTCATACTATCAATATTACTTCTTCTTATACTACCATGACGATACATAGTAAGTTTAATATTCTCTAGTCCTGCGACTGTTTCTTGTGCAATTCGCAAATCAGATATTATTTCATTCATTCTCGTCTCCTATATAATTCTATTGTTAGTTATGTTATTGTTTTCATTAGTTCTATAATCTCTTCTACCACAAGTAATCTCCCCTGCAAGTTCATTCATTTACTAATTCGTACAATTAGACAATTGATTACACAAGTAATCGCATCCCTCTTTTTGCATCTTAATATCTGACCCTATGGTATTATTGACTACTGAAAGTTTTAGTTTTCCCTTTCCTAAATGGAGCATCATCACCCTTCTTCCTGGAATAAGGCTTTTCTTTACCTTAGCCTTTTTCACATCTTTTAATTCAATTATAAAAGATTGTTTAATTTCTGATACATTAAAAGAACCTACTACTACAAAATATATAGCTTTCTGTGTTACTCCCACATAACAATATTGATTGCTCAATGCACCTACTGCTCCACTTATCAGAGCGCCTGTTAATAGTGCTTTATTATCTGCCATGATAACGCCCCACATCTTTCCACCGTAGCTTTCTCCTTCCCTTAACATTCCTTGTAACATTTGATTCTTGTCTTGTTCATTCATTGTTTTCATTGTTTTTTCTCCTTTTTGTTTTGTTTAATGGTAAGTAATCTATATATTAGGGGCGAACTAGTCTCCTGTTGTATCAAAATACTAGTCCTATCCCAATAAGATTTGATGTGAAAATTGCCTTTACACGATTTACTCTGTTACCACCTTAACAGATAGTAACGCATCAATCTCTCGTGCTTAATCCTGCCACTCTTCTCCTAAGTTAATATAGCTGTTATCTACAATGGTAAACTTCCCTGGTTTTTCGACTGTGAACTTACTGGCACTGCCGTTACCTTGTGTCCAAAAAGTAAAGATAACCTCTTGAAGATAATAATTTTTGTACTCTTCTATCATTTCTTTTGTTACGCCATATTTTTCAAAATATGGCAAAATCACGGCGGAGTCTATGCTATTTCTTTCA
>JAWXVF010000187.1:0-3916 GCA_044425555.1 Eubacteriales bacterium | reverse complement strand
TCAATAATAGTTTCATTTATGGTGGTGCCACGTCAGGGGCATGGAAGTTTTATGTATGCAGTGGCCAATGATCTAAGAGCTGTTGGATTTCAAGTAGAGTTACGATTGATAGAAACGGCTGATGAAATGTATTATCAAAGAGAATATGATATGGTTTTAAAAGGATTAGCAGCTTTCTCAATTTCAGAATGGTACGCAGAGTATGATAATGAAAATCCTAGTTTTGCACAAATATTTGGTGGAGATACTCTCTTTGAACCTTACGTAGAAGCGCTAGCAACAGAGAGTGATATAAATGAAGTGAATAATATTTTAGTCAAGTTACAAGAATTAGAACATGAAGAATTCTATAAATTACCATTATTTACATTGAATCAATACGTATATATAAATAGGAATCGTGTGAATATACCTGAGAATGTGGAATTTGGGAATTCTTGGTATCGTAATGATGTAGAATTTGAGAAGTGGAATATACAATAATCGTGAATAGATAAGATTATGAATTACTAGGGAGGTTATATGGAGCGTTCAGTTCAATGTAAACAAATTTATCCAAGGTTACGTTACTTAATGGGAATGGGTAGAAGTATACATGGCAAAGTAAAAAGTGTACAATTTCGTTTTGTCAAGAGACACACAGTGTCTAATGTTATACCAGACACTTACCAAGTATGCAATACGAATACAATAGATTCGAATATGACATTACATATCTTATCAGGAGAATTACCTAAAAATGTGGATGGAAACCTATATATATGTCAATGTCTTGGAACGCCAGGGGCTTTTATGGTGGGAGACACCAACCTTGTGAAGATGAATTTTACGAAAGAGAGAGTAACCTTAAAGAATCGACTTATGTGGAATCCTGTAGCCATAGCAAGAATGGCACTAAGAGAGACAAAGTATCGTTTTGATTATTTTGGATTAATGTTTCTCTCTCCTGGAGTGGGAATGTTCTCCTATACGGAAGGAATGTACTTGCTTCCAGACGGAAGACTTGGTATTACGAGTGATGTGGATCGTCCGTGGATTGTGGATAGAGAACAGTTACGAGTGGAAACTCCTCTAGGTAGTAGAGAAGAATGGTTGCCTATGATGAGTGGCAGTGCTGCAGAAATCATGGGAAGTTTATTTGCAGGATATAGTAATTCTCATGCTGTCTATACAGATACAGAGACGAATGAATTATTTCTTGTGAATTATCAATACGAAGCAGTGAATAAAGAACACCCTTGTCAACTTATGAAATGGGATGGGAAGAACCGATTAGAGAAATGGTATGTAGTAGATGAGAATGGTGTAAATATTAAGATTGTACAGAGTATTCATGAATTGATTTTTACAAGAGATTATATATTGTTAGCTGATACTTCTTTTGTAGCAGGTATGGAGATGTTAACACCTTGGCAAAATGCCCCTCTTCCGAATAAAGATACTATTGTATACATAGTGGATAGAAGACAGATGCTAGAAGGAGTAGAAAAGGTTCCTTCTAAGAAAGTGACCATTAAAGAGGCGTGCATTCATTTAATTGCTGAGTATGAAAATCCAAACGATTGTATTACTGTATATATGCTCCATACACCTGCTACTAATACAGCGGAGATTATGAAAGATTATGATACAGATTTAGATGGGGTATTGTTCCCGAAACACTTAGTAGGATATGGAACGCTTCCTGTATTAGATTTGTCTAGTGTGGGAAAACACGTAATTAATATGAGGCAAGGGATTGCAGAAAATTCGTGGTACATAACAGATGAGCAATATTGCTGGGGACCCTATATGTATACTTATATGGGACGTCAAACATGTAAATTCCAAGAGCAAGATTTATATATTATGTTTAAAGGATTTTCGAAGGAGATGCTACCAAAACGTATTTATCATGCGTATAAAGATGTGGAAAATCGAAGATGCCCTCTAGATACAATGGTGGGTGGCAAGGGATTACAGTGTAATAATTCCATTGCTCGCATTAATAAAGAACGATTCGAAATTGTAGATGCTTATACATTTCCTGATAAAGTGCTTTTATATACCATCTCATGTTTAGAATCCACAACTCCAAATCATGCAGGGTATGTTATTGCAGGTGTGGTACAAGATGTTTGTGAGAATGAACAATCTTCTGGACATGAATATTGGTTATTTCAAGCAGATGCATTAGAGCAAGGTCCTGTTTGTACATTGGGAAATACACAATTGAATAATTCGGTGTTATTTCATACTGTTTATATTAATAGCCAATTAGAAAAAGAGCTAGATCAAAAGAAAATCACATATAAAGTTCCTATACAAAGGGATTATCCCAAAGAGGAAGTAGAGGTATGGGGTTTGGAAATGGTGAAAGCATTTGAAGAATTCATTTACCCATATAATCAGAAGGAGCAAACTGTTCAAAGAGAAAAGGCAGAGAAGACACTTCGAGAATTTGCTACTAAGCGAATTCCCCTTCATGCAGGAAGCGAACATTTAATAGGAGAAGTTACTGTAAACGATGCACCGAAGAAAGCACAGAAGATGATAGAGGAAGCCAATCGAATGTTTGCTACTACAGGATGGAAGGTAGAAAGTAAACAAAAAGGGCTTTTGGTAGAATCAAAACCAGTAAGTGGTGTATTGGCAAGTGCCAATATATGTGTAGTTCGTGCATCTGGAGTGGTAGAAGCAGAAGCAAAGGAATTCTTTGCATACATGGTATCACCGAAAGGATATGCAGTGATTGATCCTGTAAGTGATCCAGATGATCATGAGAAAGAACCATTGCAGGTTTATGAGTGGCGTGAAAATTGTAGATTAGAAGCAGCTGTAGCCACTACGAAAATATCAGGAATGAAACCAGCAGATTTTGTGGTATTGAATGCCATTGATTCAGATGAGATGATGTTTGCGTCTAAGTCTATTCTACATGATAGGATGCCAGGAGGAAGTAAATATAGCCGAGCAGGTAGTCCTATAAATGGAAGAGAACGAGCATTGAATACATTTGTCATAAAAGTAGTGCCAATTGACCAAAGAAGTTGTCAAGTTCTTTGTATTAATTATGCGGATATGATGGGAAACACCTCGTCTAGATTGAACAATTTCATTAATAAAAAGGCATTTTTCAAACCGTTATATAGCAGAATGCACAAAGCAGCAAGAGAGATATAGGCTTCTTAGCCATAGAAAGACAAGAAATAGCATCTCTGTCTATGGTATAAATGTGTACAATACGTGATAATATAGTTAGAATAATTGTGCATATAGTTGAATAAGAAATAGAATATGGAAACTTTAGAAGAGCATGATTTGAACGAAAGTGGGAGGGATTGAATATGTTAAAAACAGCAACGAAAGGAAAAAGTCTAAGTACACAAGGTAGTAAAGGGTTTGCTAGCAGAAAGAAGACTTTGATTTTACTTAGTATGGTTGCTCCAGGAGCCATTTGGTTATTCATAATGCGTTATATTCCTATGGGAGGAATTGTAATGGCATTTAAGAATTACAAAGTATATACAAAAGATCCTAGTCTTGTGAATAATATTATGCATAGTGAATGGAATGGGATAGATAATTTTAAATTTATCTTTGCAGGAGACGGAGCATGGCAGATGTTTCGTAACACATTAGGATACAACATTGTGTTCATTGTAACTGGTTTGGTAATTTCTGTTACGTTAGCCATTATGTTGAATGAAGTAACGAATAAATTTGTTGCTAAGAGTTATCAAACGTTAATGTTCTTTCCATACTTTTTAAGTTGGGTAGTAGTTAGTTATTTTGTTATGGCATTTATTGAACCGACATATGGTATGATTAATCAGACTATGATGTCTTTAGGACATTCGGAATATCAAGGGTATAATTGGTATAGTGAGATCAAACCTTGGCCATACATATTAATTATTGCTAACACATGGAAGAA
>JAWXVF010000186.1:0-3939 GCA_044425555.1 Eubacteriales bacterium | reverse complement strand
AGATTGTTGTTTTTCTTTGTCCCAAAAATAAACTGTTTCATACGCATAAGTTATTCCAGTTCTTTTATCAGTTTGTTTCACAATTGCCATAATATCACCTCGTCATGTTTTGTAATTATATCATAAAACATGACGAGCAATAAGTCAAGTATTATATGTAAAAAAGGTAGAAAACATCAGTGTTTCATAAGAATTTATAATCATACACATCGTCACGTTTCCGAGAATCTAGGTTGTAAAGTTCTTCGGTAGAAACATCTTTTACGTTAACTCCACCAATTAAAACTTGACCAGAAGTTGCGTCCCAAAACCTTGCTATAAGATTTGTAATGGTCGTTTTACCGCAGCCACTTCTACCTATAAGTGCAGTCATTTTTTTAGCTGGTATTTTAAGATTAATACCCTTGATTATTTCTTTTTCGCTATACGAAAATCCTACATTTTAAATGTAATATCAAAACTTTTGGGATTACTTTCAAATGTTCCAGTTTTAAGCGAAGTGGCATCAAAAGTTTCATGAATCTTCTTGATTGCAAAGTCAAGCTGTGGGAACACAGGTAGAAACAACATAAGTTTTATAAGTGGTGCTGATAGTGATAAATTTAAAAGCATTGTTAAGATAAAAGTTTCAAGTGACACATTTCCATTTTGATACATATAGACCCCAACAGGTAGTGCAAAAAGAACAGTACACGGAAGAACTACATTCATAACTGCCATATCACGCCAACAAACTCAATGACTGTATCATTTAATTTATCAAGGGAAGCATAATAGTCAGGCATTTTTGCCATGCCAACTTTCATCATCATAGCCATTGGTAGCATACCTGCTAGAATGATTGCAAGGGATAAAAAGCCTAATTTATAGTCAAGCATAAAAATTAATATATATGTAACAATAACTATAAATACATTGGGCAAACCCTCTGGTACCATGTGTGCTACAAGATTTTCTAGCAGATCAATATCCTCAACAAAACCTTTTTTATATTTTCCAACACCATTGTGCTCTATATCACCAAGTGGGTGATTGATCATTTGCTGTGCTTTTTCTCGTCTAATATTATGCAAAATTCCATAAGCTGCTATATGCGAATGTGCAAGGCCAAGACCCATTGCAAGCGTTTTAAGTGTAAATCCTAAAAACACTACTGCACAAATTACTGCGATATATGGTACATCAATTTCATTTCCATAAACAAAACTTTTAATTAGATTGCTAAGTGCAATATATGGTACAACACCCAAAATCACACTTGCAAAAAGTAATGCGAGCGAACTTATTACATATTTTTTAAGTTCTCCTGCATGACCATAAACTTTTCTCATAATTTACTCCTCCAAAACAGTGAAAATTCTGATTCCATTATCGAAATTCACTTCAATATCACAACACTCTTTGATTAATTCTTTATCATGTGTGATTACAGCTATCATGTTTGTATCATTAACCAAATCTTTTAAAATAGAGCCAACTTTTTGCATATTTGCAAAATCTAAACCACTTGTAGGCTCATCAAAAAACAAATACTTTTTATCAAGAAACATTGCAGTCGCAATGGCAACACGTTGCTTTTGCCCACCTGATAAAGCTAATGGATGCTCTTCTTTTTTCTCTATCAAGTCAAGCTTAGATAAAATATCCAAAGCTTTTTGCTTGTTTTCTTCACTTTCGTGTTCCACAAGCTCATCGTATACCGATTCGCAAGATAAATGTTAATACTACAAAAATAGCTAGCATAGTTGGTGTTGCAACTTCTATTACTGCTAATGTTTGCGTCGGATCTACTCCTGTTGCAAGTGTCATAAATGGTGGCATACACAACGCTAGAATTGTCACAAACTGAATGCTTGCAACCACAAATACACATACAATAAATAATACAGAAAATATACCTACTGATACATAATCTATCGTGTTTAATTTTCCCATAACTTTTCCTCCATTTTAGCTTATGCTAACTTAATTTTTAAAAATAAATGGTTAAATGCCAAACATTTCATCTTTGTTTGGAAATCTTGCATACAAAGCACCAGTTGTTACACAAGCCTTACTTGCAATAGTTCGCATACTTGCCTTCTCAAAACCATTAGCTAAGAATTCTTGTTTTGCTACTTCAAGAATTTGCAGCGTTTTATCATCCATACAATCACACCCCCTTTATCTAAAAGTAACACAAAATAACACTGTTATATAACAGTGTTATTTTGTGTTGTTTTACCTATGTTGTCAAGCCTATACATTCTTGAGTTTCTATTTTTTAAGAACCATATATTCTCTATCAATTATTTCCAACTATAACGTAACTAGTGTTACAACAAGTAATTTAACTCTTTTACACCTGCACATTGTGTTTTTATAATAGAGTTTGCAATGGGGATTAATTCCTTACAAATAGGAAATCGTAATACATTTTCACACATTCCTATAGCCCCTACATGATGTGGTATCATCTCTCTTATAAAATTACAATTTATATTGTTAGTTACACAAGCTTTTTTCATATCGCTAAACATAGTATCCGTTACATTGGTGTATAAGATTTCATATAAACATACGTCTTCTAACTTATTTACACACATACTACACTCACTTAATAAATATTGCATATTTTGAATCCCTTGTTTTTGTTCTATGATAATATTAGATGCCATCTTCTGTAAACATAAATCCGTTGTATATCGCAACAGATTTTCACACATTTTAATGGCAGCCTCATGATGTGGAATCATTTGTAGGATAAAATTATGGGAAATACTATCTGTTAATTTTACAGCTGACATCTCTTTTGTCATACAATCAAGAATCTGATAATAGCATGATAAATACTCTTTTGTTACATGACTTAACTGACTCATCTTATCTACTCTTTTTTTATTAGTCTATGTTATAAATAGTCAAATGTTTTATTTTCTTTGTCATACCAATCTAAATTTCCCCTCTATTCGGCACTTTTAGTGCTCACTAGATTGAATCAATACTTTACTAAGACTGGCTTCCTATGATTTTTTACATACCCTGTATTATTGATAATTCCTAGTAATGACCCCTGCGTTTCGGTATTTAATGATACTCCTGCAATATCACAAATCATGGTTACTGATAACGCATTATCTTCTTTAACTAATTACATCATTTATAATTTCAAACTTACACCGTTTACTTGACAAACCCGATTTTTTAAAATATCCACACAAACCTCTTCTTTCTTATATTTGCTTATATTTACTTTTATTTATTTTCTACGAGAATCTACCTTTATATTTTCTATTTGTTCTATTGGTAATCCTGTAATAGTGGCAATTTCTGAATCTTCTAATTTTCCTAATAAATTTTTGGCAACTTCTAACTTTCCCTCTAATTTTCCTTCTCGTTTTCCTCTGATCTCACCACGTAATTCTGCATTATAAAAGGCACTATTTTTATCTTTCAAAGCTTTCTCTCTCGCATTAAAGGCATCTCTCGTTTTGGGATCTCGACTTAGATTCGCCAATTTTTGTTTCGCCTTGGACAATTCCTTGATTTCACCAGATTTACTTTCTACTACTTCGCTATAGGGATCTTTTAGGAACTCTAAGAACAACTGCAACACATCTTCCCCATCACAGTAGGTCATCTTCTTCAATTCAATGTAATGCAATTCTTGCAAATCTGTTAATTCTTCCCCTGTTCTTACGTTATAAAAACGATACACGTTATGAAAGCTATCATTTGGAATAAAATCCGTATTGTAATTCATAATGATAATAGACACCACTCGATTTAACTTATGATAAGAATCACCACTTTCTATTTGCTCGGTAAATACTTCATCCATATAATACAAAGAACGTTTTAACATATCTCCTTCATCTTTTCTCTGAATTTCAATATGGATAATTTCCCCTTTGGAAGTTTTCGCACGTACATCTAGTACAGAATACTTATCTTCTATAC
>JAWXVF010000017.1:0-28563 GCA_044425555.1 Eubacteriales bacterium | reverse complement strand
ATCATCTTTTAATAATACGATTGTAACATTAACTGATGCAGAAGGTAATGCTCTTAGTTGGGCAAGTGCTGGTGGTCTTGGCTTTAGAGGTTCAAAGAAATCTACTCCATATGCAGCCCAAATGGCAGCTGAAACAGCTACAAAGGCAGCACTAGTACATGGTTTAAAAATAGTAGATGTATTTGTAAAAGGACCAGGATCTGGTCGTGAAGCAGCAATTCGTGCATTACAAGCAAGTGGGCTTGAAGTAATTAGTATTAAAGATGTTACTCCAGTACCACATAACGGATGTCGCCCACCAAAACGTCGTCGTGTATAGTGTGATATAAGATTAATAGTACTAACAAGAAATCGTTGGATGAAGGTAATTGAAAATGGTATTTTCAATCGTAATTTGAACTATACAGTACAAATTGCTAGATTATGAGTGGAATATTATTTTATAATGGATATTGTAAACAACAAATCGTTCTAAGATAGAACGTAGGAGGAAAATAAAATGGCAGTAAATAGAGTTCCAGTTTTAAAAAGATGTAGATCACTTGGTTTAGAACCAATGTACTTAGGATATGATAAAAAGTCAAATAGAAAGTCAGCTAGGGCAGGTAAAAAAGTTAGCGAATATGGCTTGCAATTAAGAGAAAAACAAAAAGCAAAATTCATTTATGGTGTACTTGAAAAACCTTTTAGAAATTATTATGCGAAAGCAGATAAAATGAAGGGTATGACAGGTGAAAACTTAATGGTTATGCTAGAAACAAGACTAGATAGCGTAATCTTTCGTATGGGATTTGCAAGAACTCGTAGAGAAGCAAGACAAGTGGTTGGCCATAAGCACGTTTTAGTAAATGGAAAAGGTGTAAATATTCCTTCTTACTTAGTGAAAGCTGGCGATGTAATTGAAATTAGAGAAAAATCAAGAAGCCTACAAAGATACAAGGATATCATAGAAGTAACAGGTGGTAGATTAACACCAGAATGGCTTGACGTAAATCAAGAAGCTTTAAAGGGAACCGTAAAAGAACTTCCATCAAGAGAAGTAATTGACGTACCAGTTGATGAAATGCTTATTGTCGAATTGTATTCAAGATAAGAGTAGCATAATAACTCTAAGGCCTTTGGTTTTAGAGTTATGCTTGTGTCAAATAACATTTAGTAATGTTGATTAAGGAGGGTATGTACAATGTTTGATTTTGAAAAACCGAATATTGAAGTAAGTGAAATCTCTGAAGATAAGAAGTATGGCAAGTTTGTTGTAGAACCATTAGAAAGAGGATATGGTATTACATTAGGTAATTCTTTAAGAAGAATTATGCTCTCATCTTTGCCAGGTGCCGCTGTAAGCAGAGTGAAAATTGAAGGGGTATTGCATGAATTTAGTTCTATTCCAGGTGTTAAGGAAGATGTAACGGAAATTATAATGAACTTGAAAAGCCTTGCAATTAAAAATTCTAGTAGCACAAATGAAGATAAAATTGCATTTGTGGAATTTGAAGGAGAAGGAATTGTAAGAGCCTCTGATATTCAGGTGGATTCAGAAATAGAAATTTTGAATCCAGACCAAGTGATTGCAACGCTTAGTGGTGGTAAAAAAACTAAGTTATATATGGAACTTACCATTACAAAGGGCAGAGGGTATGCTAGTGCAGATAAGAATAAAGGTGATGATTTACCAATTGGTGTTATTGCTGTTGATTCTATTTTTACACCAGTAGAGAGAGTGAACTTGATTGTAGAAAACACTCGTGTAGGTCAAATTACTGACTTTGATAAGCTTACATTAGATGTTTATACGAAGGGAACTTTAGAACCAGCAGAAGCAGTAAGTCTTGCTGCAAAGGTACTTAGTGAACATTTGAATCTTTTTGTTGATTTATCAGAAAATGCAAAAATGGCAGAAGTAATGATTGAAAAAGAAGAAGATGAGAAAGAAAAAGTACTTGAGATGAGTATCGATGATCTTGAATTGTCTGTTCGTTCCTTTAATTGTCTTAAGAGAGCTGGAATTAATACAGTAGAAGAACTTACTAATCGAACTTCAGAAGACATGATGAAAGTACGTAATCTTGGACGCAAATCTTTAGAAGAAGTATTAGCAAAATTAAAAGAATTAGGTTTAGAATTAAATCCAATTGAGGATTAAAATAAAACATATAATGATATAGCATGGAAGATAAGACCGAATGGCGCTTACGTGTGGATTCATTGTTGATAAACATTTAGCATTTGGTAAGTAAGTCCAAAGAGCGTGGCCAGATGTTCAACAAAGAAGGAGAGATAACAAAATGGCAAAGTATAGAAAATTAGGTAGAACTTCAAGTCAAAGAAAAGCATTACTTAGAAATCAAGTAACAGCATTAATATTGCATGGAAAGATTCGTACTACAGAAGCAAAAGCTAAAGAAGTGATTAAAATTGCAGATGGTTTAATTGCTATGGCAGTGAAGGAAAAAGATAATTTTGAAATGGTTACTGTAACTGCGAAAGTACCACGTAAAGATGAGAACGGTAAGAGAGTAAAAGAAGTTGTAGATGGTAAAAAAGTAACTGTATACGATGAAGTACAAAAAGAAATTAAAAAAGATTTACCTTCTAGATTACACGGAAGAAGACAAATGCTACGTGTATTATATTCTGTAACAGACGTTCCAGAAGAAGCAGCTGGAAGAAAGAAAAATACAAAAGAAATAGATTTAGTAGCTAAATTATTTGATGAAATTGCTCCTAAATATGCAGAGAGTAAGCACAAAGGTGGTTATACTAGAATTGTAAAAATTGGTTTACGTAAAGGTGATGCAGCAATGGAAGTATTACTTGAACTAGTATAAATTCATATTATCATGTAAAGTATTTAGTAGAAAAGACGAGTTCAGATGAACTTGTCTTTTTTTCTATATGTTCCAGACATGGTATTAGTTCTCTACAATACCATATAAGAAGAGTAGAATATAAGTAGTAGAGCTGTATAGGAGCCTATACATACGGTTTATTGAGAGGGAAATAATCTTAGCATTTATTTCGCTACTCTATTGCGTAAGAGTGGAAAATCTAGTACAATGATAAAAATGTATATTGTAAACTAAAAAGTAAAGTAAGGTGACAAATGGGAATTATTCAAGTAGATCAGGTAGTATTTGAATATATGAGATATAATGATGAGGGGGAAGTGGAAGAAACATTGACCGCCCTAAATCATGTAAACTTAGAGGTAGAAGAAGGACAGTTTATTGCTGTTTTAGGACATAACGGTTCAGGTAAGTCAACGTTAGCAAAACATTTAAATGCCATACTAACTCCAACAAGTGGAAGCGTTACCATAGATTCTTATAATACTAAGGATGAAAAGCACCTTTGGGATATTAGACAAAGGGCTGGAATGGTTTTTCAAAATCCAGACAATCAGATTATAGGACAACTAGTGGAGGAAGATGTAGGGTTTGGTCCAGAAAATATAGGAACACCCACACAAGAAATTTGGGAACGTATGGAAGAAAGTTTACGCGTGGTAGGAATGTATGATTATAGAAAATATTCTCCTAATAAATTATCAGGTGGTCAGAAGCAACGTGTATCTATAGCTGGTGTTATTGCAATGCATCCTAAGTGTATTATATTAGATGAGCCGACTGCAATGTTGGATCCTAAGGGGAGAAAAGCAGTTATTGATGTAGCAAGAGCGTTAAATGATGTAGAAGGTATTACAGTGATATTGATTACTCACTACATGGAAGAAGTGATTCATGCGGATAAAGTATTTGTTATGGACAAAGGGGAAGTTTGTATGGAAGGAACACCTAGAGAAGTTTTTTCCAATGTACCTAAATTACAAGAACTTAGATTAGATGTACCGCAAGTTACATTACTAGCACATACCTTACAAGCAGAGGGATTGCCTTTATCGAATGGGATTATTACAGAAGATGAATTGCTAGAGGAACTACATCGAATACAAAGAGAAAGAGAGTAATTATGTCAATTCGAATTGAAGATGTATCACATATATATGATAAAGGATATGCATCAGCACATATTGCAATTGAACAGATTCATTTAGAAATTGAAGATGGCGAGTTTATTGGAATAATCGGACATACTGGATCAGGGAAATCTACATTAGTACAACATTTAAATGGTTTAATGGAGCCAACAAGTGGTAGAATTTTTTATAACAATCAAGAAATTCATAAGAAAGAATTTAACCGAAAACAATTAAGACAAAAAGTAGGATTAGTTTTTCAATACCCAGAACATCAATTATTTGAAGTAGATGTAATATCTGATGTAATGTTTGGACCTAAAAACTTAGGTTTATCTGAAGAGGAAGCTAAGAAACGAGCATTAGATGCATTAGAATTAGTTGGTTTAGAGGAAGCATATTATAGACAATCACCATTTGATCTATCAGGTGGACAAAAGAGACGTGTGGCCATAGCAGGTGTACTTGCTATGAAACCAGAAGTACTGATTCTTGATGAGCCAACAGCAGGATTAGATCCAAAAGGACGTATGGAAATATTGGATCAAATGAAAGAATTACAGAGTAAGACGAACATTACTGTATTGTTAGTATCTCATAGTATGGAAGATGTGGCGGAATATGTGAATCGTATGATTGTAATGAAGCAAGGTCGTATTCTCTATGATGACATTCCGTCTCAAATCTTTCAGTATTATAGAGAATTAGAAGAAATAGGTTTGGCAGCACCACAAGTTACGTATCTTATGAGAAGATTAGTACAAGAAGGTTTTCTAAAAGAGACTAAAGCAACGACCATTCAAGAAGCAACAGATGAAATTATGAAAGTATTTGATAGGAGCAAACATGCTTAAAGACATTACACTTGGTCAATATTATCCAACTAATTCAGTGATTCATAGATTAGATCCTAGAGTAAAATTAATTGCAACTTTTATTTTTTTAATTTCTCTCTTTCTTAATAAGACTATGCTTGATTACGGATTGCCCCTTCTATTCTTAGGAAGTATGATTTTTATTTGTAAAGTACCCTTTTCTTTTATGTTAAAGGGAATGCGTGCTATTTTATTCTTATTGATTTTAACAGTAGGATTCAATTTATTTTTAACGCCAGGAGAGCCATTATACTCCATTTGGATTTTAACAATTACGAAAGAAGGACTTGTGTTTGCTGTTCGAATGGTAATTCGACTAGTATTTTTAATTATAGGTTCCTCTATTATGACATTGACTACAACTCCTAATCAATTAACAGATGGTTTAGAGAAAATTATGAAACCTTTGAATTATATAAAAGTACCAGTACATGAGATTTCTATGATGATGGCAATTGCTTTACGTTTTATTCCAATTTTACTAGAAGAAACAGATAAGATTATGAAAGCTCAAATAGCTAGAGGAGCAGATTTTGAGCATAAAAATCTAATAAAACGTGTAAAATCTTATATTCCCATTTTAGTTCCGTTATTTATATCTGCCTTTCGAAGAGCAAATGATCTTGCACTTGCCATGGAGGCAAGGTGTTATAGAGGTGGAGAATTTCGCACGAAGATGAAGCCATTGCATTATCATATTAGGGATTATGTTGCATACGGTATTTTATTGTTCTATAGTGCAGGGATTATTATAATCTATGTATTGCAAAGTGTATGATGAGAGAAAGTGATGGTTATTATTATAATAAATGAAACGAATCAAATTAGTAGTAGCATATGATGGCACGAATTATTGTGGTTGGCAGATACAACCAAATGGAATTACAATTGAAGCGGAATTAAACAAACATTTATCCAATCTTTTGCAAGAAAAAATAAAAGTAATAGGAGCTAGTAGAACTGATTCAGGAGTTCATGCAAGAGGAAATGTTGCGATATTTGATACGAATACCACTATTTCTCCGAAGAAAATAGCGTACGCTTTAAATCATCGACTACCAGAAGATATTCGAGTGCAACAATCTAATCAAGTAGCAGATGATTTTCATCCTAGAAGATGTTATTCTGTAAAGACATATCATTACAACATAGAGAGTAACCCAATTCCCTTGCCAACAAATCGCTTTTATTCGTATTTTACCTATTATCAATTGAATATAGAACATATGAGACAAGCCAGTAGGTACCTAGTAGGAGAACATGATTTTAAAAGCTTTTGTGCTAGTGGTTCCAGTGTAGAGAGCACTGTACGTACGATTACAGACATACAGATTATGGAAAAAGATACTGTGATTACGATTCAGGTGTCGGGGACGGGCTTTTTATATAATATGGTACGAATTATCGCTGGAACATTATATCAAGTAGGGCAAGGGAAATTAGGAATCACACAAGTAAAAGATATATTAGAAAGTTGCTATCGAGAGAAAGCAGGCCCTACCTTGCCAGCAAAGGGACTTATGTTATATGAGTTACAATATGAAGAACTGGCTACCTATGATTAAGATTGAATAGATTGAGGATAAGAGAAAGAGAGGGCTGTTATATGAATAAGATGCAATCTATGAAAGAGAATATAGAGCGTGTAATGATTGGACAAGAAGAAACCATAGAACTCTTATTAGTAGCAATATTAGCAGAAGGTCATGTATTAATTGAGGATATGCCAGGTACCGGTAAAACAGTACTTTCTTCAAGCTTAGCGAAAACTATAGAAGGGAAGTTTAATCGTATACAATTTACACCAGATCTATTACCATCTGATGTGACAGGTCTTAATTATTATAATCAAAAGTTAGGAGAATTTGTATTTCGAGAAGGTCCCGCATTTTGTAATATTCTATTAGCAGACGAATTAAATCGTGCGACTCCTAGAACACAATCTAGCTTATTAGAGTGTATGGCAGAAAGGCAGATTACCATAGATGGGGAGACAAGGAAGTTAGAGAAACCCTTTATGGTCATTGCCACTCAAAATCCTTTGGAAACATTGGGAACGTATCCATTACCAGAAGCGCAATTAGATCGCTTTTTGATGCGAATTCAGATGACAAATCCGTCTAAGGAAACTGATCTTGGAATTTTAAAGCGATTTCTACTAGAGGAACCTTTAGCTGATTTAAGGTCAATCTGCAATATGAAGGAGATGAATCAATATATACAAGAAGCAAGAGAAATTATGGTTCATCCGTTATTATTAGAATATATTGCTGATTTAGCAAATGCTTCTAGGGAAGATGGTCGTATAGAAGTAGGGATTAGTCCAAGAGGTTCTCTTGCATTATTAAGAGCTGTACGAGCATATGCCTATTTGCAGAAGAGGACATATGTTGTACCAGAAGATGTTAAGAAATTGGCTATTCCTGTACTAGCACATCGAATAAAGTTAACAGGGGGATTTGTACCAATTGTAGACCAATCAAGTGCCATAGAAAGATTATTACAAACAGTACCCATTGCTACTGAGGAGTGGGAATTATGATGGTATGGGTTGCTTTCGTTATAGTGATTGTAGCGTATCTGCAATTTCATAAGGTGTACCATAAGTATTGGATGAACAATCTTGATGTTAGTATATTCTTTCAAGGAAATTGTGCCTGCGAGGGAGAAAGTACAAAGATACAACAAGTGATTAGGAATGATAAATTGCTTCCACTACCGATTTTAGAAGTTTTTTTTCACCTAGATAAGGGATTAGAATATAAAGATATGTCTAATGCAGTAGTGAGTGATTTTTTGTATCGACGAGATGTGTTTTCAGTAGGTGGTAAGAAAAAGATTAGTCGCACTTTGGAATTGCATTGTAAGAAGAGAGGATATTATACGCTAGACGAGATTGAATTGATGACATATGATGTGTTTATTCAATATAAAGAGTTGGCAACGAAGAAGTGCTTTCAAGAGTTTTATGTATATCCTAGAAAAGTAAGCAGGAATCGGATTGTATTACCTTATCGTCAGATTATGGGTGATTTGATGGCTCGAAAAGATTTACAAGAAGACCCATTTTCTTTTGCAGGACTTAGAGATTATACGCCACAAGACTCTATGAATGCAATTAATTGGAAAGCTTCTGCAAAAGCACAAGATTTTGTAGTGAATCTCTACGATTCCTCTAAGAAACAAAGGATTATGATTCTATTAGATACGTATGAGAATAAGTCGGTGGCAAACCAAGATCTTAATGAAGAGTCTATTCGAATTGCATCGGCGATAATAGAACACCTCTTATTAGAAGGGATTTTAGTGACACTAAAAGGTAATGCAAGAGATCGTATTACGAAAGAAATATTAGAAATGAAAGAAATGGACTTATCGAACCTTACCCATGGAAAACAGCGTTTAGCAACACTAGAGTGTGGATATGAAGAGAGCCTAGTAAAGATGTTACAAGAAGAAATAGTAGACCAGTATGTAGTATTAATTTCTAAGAATTTAGAATTTCAAGAAGTAATAAGTGAGACAATACCAGAATTTTTCTGGATTATTCCATATCAATATAAGGAGCCTAAGATTAGTGTAATGAAGGGATCTTATCTGTTATGGGAGTTAGAAATGAACAATATTGGATAGGAGTAATGGGATGGGAACGATACGAAGTTATTTGCCAAAATGCATACGAATAATGGTGTGGATGTTTCTCATATCAGTGACTTATGTAATGATATTCATACAATATGAGAATATGATGGAGATAGATCAGATTACATCTATATCAGTTTATTATTGGCAGGGAATGTGTCTGGTAGTACCATATTGTTTCACGTATGTATTGACTTATAAGTGGAAACAGATCTTACCCTATCTTATGGGAAGTATTATATTTTTAGGTGTTATGTATTTCGGTTCTCCCAATAGATTGTTTTATATCATAACTATTTTATTATGGACGATTAGATTAATGAATAGAATCAGTGGCAAGAACGGAATGTTACAGGAAGTATCGTATCCTATGATTGGGATATTAGTAGTTTATTATATAATCTCTTTATTTTACAACAGAGAAGGACTACAACAAGTTATTCTTTTTCATATTTTTTTAGTGGGAATTCTAATTCATACTTATGAAGCTATCTTGCGTTTAGAACGATATATAGAGATTCGTAGGAATCGTGCTTATATGCCGATTGATCGAATTGTTCATACAGGGATAGGTTATATTTTGATATTTCTCGGAATGGTTTTTCTTGTGATGACACCTATTATTGTAACGCAATATAAATCGGTACAATTAACACCTTTAGAAATAGAATCTACTGAAGAAGTATTAGATTTCTTAGGAGAGCAAGAACAATCACCAGATGCCACAGGTAGTGGAATGGGAGAGTTGTATCAAGAAACAGAGCAGAATCCTATATTACACGCTATTTGGGAGATTACTGGTAGAATTGCAATGTATAGTACATATGTAGCATTACTGTATTGGATCTGTAAAGGGATGTATCGTATTGTTTTACGGTTTCAAACCTTGCAAATAGAGGAGAATGATGTGATTGAATCTATTTATCAACAAGAAGATACAGTAATTCCTATAGAAAAGGCTAAGAACACATGGAAGGAATTATTTAGTAGAAGTGAGGAAATGCGAATTAGAAGGCAGTATAAGAAACAATTAAAGAAGTATACCCCAAAGTCATGGCAGACACCAGAGGAGATGGAGAAAATGGCCAATTTGGAAATAGAAGAATTACATAACTTATATGAAAAAGTAAGGTATGGTAAATAGAATAGGGGAATGAATAGGAATCCTATTTACCATACACTTGAGTAATTAATGAATTTGATCTAATAAGTGAATCTTAATATCGTATAATTGTTTGGATAAATCCACATAGATTTTATGGGGATTAACGAATCGTCTCGTTTCGTCCCAAAGGGTATTTAATTCTTCTTGACAATACGTTCGTATATCCATGACACTAGGAGAAGTATAGACACATTTTCCTTGTAAGAAAATAGGTTTCATCAATTCTCGTAGGGTATACGTATTAGGTTCTAATGTAGTTTTTTTCCAAGGTTCCATAGGATCAAATAGTAAAAGTGGATCTTTTTCACTAAATTGTTCTTCTTCTAGGGTAATCAAATCAGCCTTGATTTTCTGAGTGTCTTTTTCGTAGATTCGATATATTTTCTTATTGCTAGGGTTCGTTACTTTTTCCGTATTCTCAGACAACTTAATCTTAGGAACAAATTCTTTATTTTCATTCATAGTGGCAGCTAGTTTGTATACGCCACCAAAGGCGGGCCATCCCTTAGAAGTAATCATACTAGTGCCAACTCCCCAAGAATTAATAGTAGCACCTTGAGCCTTTAAGCTATCTATCAAGAATTCGTCTAAATCATTAGAAGCAGAAATAATCGCATTATGAAAGCCAGCCTGATCAAGCATAATACGAGCTTTTTTCGATAAATAAGCTAAATCCCCACTATCTAAACGAATTCCATAGTGTATAAGGGGAATGCCAGCTTTTTGCATTTCTTGGAAGACACGAATGGCATTAGGAAGACCAGATTTTAAAGTATCGTATGTATCTACTAGAAGGATGCAAGAGTTTGGATATAGGAAAGCGTATTCTTGAAAAGCAGTATACTCATCAGGGAAGCTCATAATCCAACTATGGGCATGAGTACCCCGTACTGGTACATCAAATAATTGTCCTGCTAACACATTAGAAGTGGCAATACAACCACCTATCATGGCAGCTCTAGCTCCGTAGATACCTGCATCAGGTCCTTGGGCACGACGCAGGCCAAATTCCATAATCCCTTCTCCTTTGGCAGCGAAGCATACACGAGAAGTTTTGGTGGCAATTAGGCTTTGGTGATTAATAATGTTTAAAATAGCAGTTTCTATTAGTTGTGCTTCCATAATAGGTGCAATGACTTTTACAATTGGTTCTCTTGGAAAAATAATAGTGCCTTCTGGGATACTATAAATATCACCAGTGAAACGAAAATTAGCAAGGTAAGAGAGAAAATCTTCCTCAAAAATAGCGAGTTTTCTTAAATAAGAAATGTCATCATCATTAAAGTGTAGATTACTTACGTATTCAATGACTTGTTCTAAACCTGCACAAATGGCATATCCTCCATGATGGGGATTCGTACGATAGAACATATCAAAGATGACTGTTTCATTTTGTGTTTTGTTCTTAAAGTATCCTTGCATCATGGTTAATTCGTAGAAATCAGTTAATAAAGTAAGATGGTTGCTTGTCATAAATGCCTCCTTATTTATATGATTAATTAGTGTGTTAGAATTAAGATGCTGATGTTTCCGCATCATAAGTGGCGATAGAGCGTACACGCATTATTAAACAGAGCGCTATGGTAAATAATATAATATTAAAATAGAATGGATAGGTGGGGTTTATATCAAATAATTTTCCCACAATATATCCAAATGGTGCAGATAGTAAAATCATACCTGAATTAAATACAGCGTAGATTCTAGCCCGTTCCTTAGCATGAACATAGAATGCCATAAGAGCATCTTTACGAGGGGTAATGGTAGCATATGCCATAGCCTCTAATATGGTATATAGACAGATAAAGAATAAGTTACCAGTTGGTGCATTTAATAGTACAATATGACTTAGAATATATAGAAAGAATCCAGCTAGTAGAGATTTCTTCATCTGAAATCTATTCAACATATTCTGTAATAATACAACAAATACTAACATAATAAAAGTGCGTACCATAGGAAATACTGCAATAAATTTATCAGAAATATCAAGTGTTTCTGTAATGTAAAGAGAGAAAAAATTATTAGTAGTAATCAAAATAATATTGGTTAAAGCTAAAAATATTAGTACAAATAACATTCGACTAGAAGTTACAACAGAACGAATAATCATACCATACCCTGATAATAATTGAAAACAAGATACACCCTTTGTTTCTACAATTCGCTTCTTTCCAACTTCTGTTTCGTTGCCACATAGATAAAGAATGATAAACTTAAGGCTCATACTAACACCTGAAACAAAGTAAATAACAGATACTACCTCTACTACTGAGTAGAGATTCACATAGTAAATGGCAATCGGTGATAGAAATACGGAGAGCATACCTGTTAAATGAGTTAACGTAAAAGCATTGGTAAGATGCTCTAAAGGGCAATCTTCAATAAAGAGGCAATTCCAAGAGGAATTAGTAATCTGATAACTAGCGTTAATAATTGCAGCAACTAGAAACCAAGTATAATCTTGTGCAAAAGCCCATAGAAAACAAGGGATACTCCAAGATATAAAATCAAAAATTACGGTGGTTAATCTTCGCCCTAATTTATCTGTAATTACTCCACCTAGTAGAGCAAAGAATACTTGTAAAAAGAAGCCGACGGAGATGGTTATACCAATTTCTTCACTAGAAAGTCCTAGTTGATACATATAAAGGGAAGCGAATGGAGTGAATAAAGAATAAGGAATAAACCAAAGTGGTTCTGTTAGAATAGACCATTTGGGATTGCCTTTTAAGTTAAGGAAGGTATTGAGTAAATCACTTTTAGTCTGTTTGTTCATATGGTATTCCTTTCATGTGAACTATTTGTGAAATAGTTATATAAGTTGATTATACTTAAGATAAGTAGTTGTTACAAGAGATATTTTTTGAATGAGTAAAAAGATTTTATCTTATAAGAAAGCAGTTTCGAATATAAATGCGAAACATATCACATACTAATAAATGGTCAAACAGGCAAGTGCTTGAAATACTTCCCAAAAATAACATGAATAAAATAATGTGGTTCGTAGTACTTGTAATTAACCTGCTCGTAATGTATTTTATATATCGTATAGATTGATAAAACAGATTGGAGGGAGTAAATATTTGCGATGGAAGGTGGAAAAGGATAGACTTTAAGAAGAACTATGTGATAAAATAGCTATATTAGAAGAAGAACTAGAAGAATTACAATAAGATAATCATTTTATAGATACCAACGTATTAGAAGGTTATAGAAATTATAGAAGAGATGAGTGATTTAGAGATTGTAGAATATATAAAAGAGATTGATATGTAGGAGGACCCAAAAGACGGTGAAGTGATATGATTACAATTAAGCAAATAGCTACTATGTTAGGTGTTAGTACAACCACAGTATCCAATGTGATTCATGGGAAAACGGATCAGATGACAGAAGCTACTGTGGAAAAAGTAGAGAAACTCATTAAGGAATACAATTATATTCCAAATATTAGTGCAAGGAATTTAGCGAACCAAAGTTCAAAGATTATTGGCGTTGGAATGATTAATGATAGGGAAATTGTTGAAAATTATCTAATGGACCCCTTTATTGGAGAAATTGTGGGAAGCATTGAACGTGAATTAGTAAAGCATGGATATTACATGATGCTATATTTTTCTAAAAATGTGGAAGAATTAGTAAATACAATTTCTGCATGGAGTGTAGATGGATTACTTTTTCTAGGAATGGTACAAGAATATGATACAGGAATTGATTATAATATTGATGTACGATTAAAGAAACCAATTGTGGTTATAGATAGTTATATAGATGAATTAGCACCTAATACAGTAAGTGTTAGACTAGAGGATTATAAAGGTGGCTATTTAATGGGAGAATACTTTTTGCAACAAGGACATAGTAAAATTGCCTTTTTAACAGATAATTATAAAGGGAATGATTATCAAAGATACTTAGGTTTTGTTGATGCTGTTAGGGATAGAGGTAATTCTAGTGTGCAAGTGAATTGTATTAAGGCAAGCATTCAGACTAATGTGTTAGAGAGTTTATTTGATGAGGTGTATGAAGAGTGCATGAAGTATACAGCGATTTTTTGTACTTCTGATTACTATGCTCTTAACTTTATGAAATACTTAGATAAAAAAGGAATACGGGTGCCAGATGATATTTCTTTAGCAGGATTTGATGATAATATTTACTCGAGAATATGTACTCCTGGTATTACCACTATCCATCAAGATCCAACGATGAAAGGGAAGATTGCGGTAGAACATATGATGAAATTATTGCAGCAAGAAGAGATTAGAGAGCATAGAATAGATTTGCCAGTAGAACTAGTCATACGAGAGTCTGTAAAACAAATGAATCTATAATACATACATTTATGGAGGGACTATAAACAAATGGTAGTCGTTATTCGTATATAAAAAGTATATGTGCAATATTAACAAAAATAGGGCTGATTATTAGAAGAATCAGCCCTATTTTTGTGCAGAAACACCAAATAAAAGAAAATTAGGATAAAAATATTGACATTATATTTTGAAAGGGATATGATAATGGCACACTCACTTATGCGCATAAGTAACAAAAGTGAAATCAACTATAATGGAATGTGAAGGAGATAGGAATGTTATGAAAAGACGAATTATTTTAGCGATGTTAACAGTAACAGTAGGGTTATTATCTGGTTGTGGAGCAAGTACATCAACAGATACAACAACAGATACAACACAAACAGGAACTACAGAGGAAACTAGCGATACTACTAGTGCAAGTGGAGATGCAATTCGAGTAATTAATGGGAAAATTGAAATTGATGCATCTTTAAAAGCATTGGCAAAAACTTATCAAGAGGAGACAGGACAAGAAGTTGTAATTGAATCTCTTGGTGGTGGTACAGATATTCAAGCTACCTTAAAAGGAGATTATCAAGCAGGAAATATGCCAGACATTTTTGTAATTGGAGGACCTGGAGATTACGTTACTTGGGAAGGTATGGTAGCAGATTTGGGAGATTGTGAATTTGCTAGTATTACAGATATTGCATTAACAGATGATAGTGGTATGGTAGTAGGATTCCCATACACAGTAGAAGGATATGGACTTACATACAATGCAGATCTTTTAGCACAAGCAGGTATTGATCCAGCCACTTTAATTAATTACGCAGCATATGAAGAAGCATTTGCGACTTTAGAAGGTATGAAAGAAGAACTTGGTATTACAGCAGTATGTTCAGTAGCAGCAGAAGCAGGACAGATGTACTGGTCAACAGGAAGCCATTTATTTGGATACTATTTATCTGGTGGTTTAGATAGAGCAGATAAGACGTATATTGATTTATTATTAAATGCAGAGTTAGACCAAGATCGCTTAGGACAATTTGGAAAATTTTATGGTATGGTTTGTGAATATTCAGACCCACAAGTATTGATTTCAGGTTCGTACGATGATCAGTTATCCTTATGGGCACAAGGAAAAACAGCTTTTATTACACAAGGAAACTGGATAGATGTATCTCTTGATAGTTACAATGTAACCTTTGAAGTAGGTCTTGCTCCATTTGCGTTTACAGAAGAAGATATGCCAGGCATACTTGCTGATGCACCATCTTGGTGGGTTGTATATGGAGAAAGCAGTAATGTAGAAGGTTGTAAAGCATTTCTTGATTGGTTAGCAACATCGCAAGCAGGACAAAAGGGATTAATTGAAGAGTGTGGAATGGTGTCACCATTTGAAACAGCAACTACGACACCTCCATATCCACTATCAACAATGTTATCAGAATATATTGCATCAGGTAATACCTATGCTTGGGATTGGACATCAATGCCAGATGGAATGGCGATGCAATATACAGGTTACGTATTTGAAGCATTTGCAAAAGGTGATATTGATGTAGAAGGATTTAAGAGTATGATGGCAGCACAAGTGGTAGCAGGTAGTACAAACTAATATTGGGTGCAATGTAGTGTGTATATTGACTACATTGCACAACTTAAAAAGATTGTTTGTAAGAACGTAGAAAGGGGCCAATTGAATGAATGAGACAACGAAGAAAATAGGTTCCATAATGACACTGTCAATTGGTGTGTTACTTATGGGAATTAGTTTATATCTTGCATTTGCAAAAAGTACATTAGTCATTAGAGGGAATTTGTTAATGATAGGAATGGTAGCGGTTTTATGCGGATTATATTTTTTGCCTACAAAACGACATAGAATGATTGTAAATATATTGTTTTTATTTCCGTTAGTATTTTCTTTTTTAGTTACTGTTATCTTACCATTTGCTAGTGGAATTTTTTATTCTATGACAGATTGGAATGGTGTTACTTACACAGAATTTATTGGATTTCGAAATTATATAGAAATGTTTAGTTCACAAGACTATCTGTATTCATTTACGATTACATTTCTATTTACAATAGTAAATATGCTTTTGGTAAATGTATTTGGGTTTGGTCTTGCACTATTATGTACTAGTAACTTAAAAGGAAAAGATTTTTACCGAGCATCATTTTTCCTACCTAACCTAATAGGTGGTGTAGTATTAGGGTATGTGTGGCAATTTATATTTAATAAAGTCTTTATCATTATCTTTGGTGGTAATTCAATGCTTACAGATGCCAATTTGGCATTAATAGCAATCGTGATGGTAAGCACATGGCAATATGCAGGATACATTATGATGATTTACATAACTGGATTACAAACAGTTCCAAAAGATGTACTAGAAGCATCAGGTATTGATGGTGCAAACAATTGGATTACCTTATTAAAGATAAAAGTGCCTATGATTTGGAATACAGTTACCATTTGTATTTTCTTAACACTTGTGAATTCTTTTAAACAATTTGACTTAAACTTTGCACTAACAAATGGTGCTCCAAGTCGTATTATTGGTGATAAGATGTATGCAGGTACAGAATTTTTAGCATTAAATATTTACAAAACAGCAATTGCTAGAAATAGTTATTCTCTAGCACAAGCTAGAGCGGTGGTATTCTTTATTTTGCTAGCCATTGTATCCCTTACACAAGTAGCAATTAGTAAGAAAAAGGAGGTGGAATTGTAATGACAACCATAAAATTAAGAAAAAGAATCTTAGAGATATCAGGAATTATTTTATCAATTATTGTGTTGCTTCCCTTCCTATTGGTAGTGATTAATGCAGCAAAAGATAGTGTGGCTATTGTAGTGAGTCCTATCACACTTCCAGAGAATTTTATGCAGATTTTTGAAAATATGAATAATGTAATTCATAATCAAAATTTTAGCTACTGGTCTTCCTTTTTTAGTTCGGCATTTATTACAGTAGTTACATTAGTGTTACTTTGTGTATTCTCAGGAATGGCAGCATGGGTACTTTGCAGAAACAAAACGAGATGGTCGGATATAATCTTTATGATGTTTGTAGCCTCTATGGTAATTCCTTTTCAAGTAGTAATGCTTCCATTATTATCCACTTTTCGAGATGTGGGCAATTTTCTAGGAATTGGAATGTTACAAAGTTATAAAGGTATTATATTTGCTTATTGTGGTTTTGGTGGAGCAATGTCTGTATTTATTCTCCATGGATTTATTAAAAAGATTCCTTTTGAATTGGAAGAAGCAGCATGGATTGATGGATGTGCACCTGAAAAAACATTTTTTGTAATTATATTTCCATTATTAAAACCAGTATTAGTAACAATTACCATCTTAAATGGTCTATGGGTATGGAATGATTACTTACTTCCATCTTTAATGCTTGGATTAAATGGAAAGATTAAGACACTACCAGTTGCTGTATCTAGCTTTATTGGTTCTTATGTAAAACAGTGGGATTTAATATTAACAGCGGCACTTTTAGCAATGATACCGATTATGATACTATTTCTATTTGCACAAAAGCAAATTATGCAAGGAATGGTGGATGGAGCAATTAAATAGGAAAGGGGAAAGAGAAGATGAAAAAAGCGTGGTGGAAAGAAAGCGTAGTATATCAAATTTATCCTAGAAGTTTTATGGATAGTAATGGAGATGGAATTGGAGATATAAAAGGGATTACTAGTAAATTGCCTTACTTGCAAGAATTAGGGATTGATGTTATTTGGTTATCACCTGTATATGAATCGCCCAATGATGATAATGGATATGATATTAGTGATTATCGAAACATTATGAAAGAATTTGGTACCATGGCAGAATTTGATCAGATGATTGAAACAGCACATAGTTTAGGGATTAAGTTGGTGATGGACTTAGTGGTGAATCATACATCGGATGAGCATAAGTGGTTTGTTGAGAGTAAGAAATCTAAAGATAATCCATATCGTGATTACTACGTATGGAAAGAAGGCAAAGAAGATGGTAGTGAACCAAACAATTGGGGGTCTTTCTTTAGTGGCTCTGTTTGGGAGTTTGATGAGAATACAGGTATGTACTACCTTCATTTATTTACTAAGAAACAACCTGACTTGAATTGGGATAACCCAGTAGTACGTAATGAAGTATATGATATGATGAACTGGTGGTGTGAAAAGGGTGTAGATGGTTTTAGAATGGATGTAATTAGTTTGATTTCTAAGACGACAGAACAACCAGATGGTGTAGTCTATGGAAGTAACTTATACGGAGATGGTAGTCCGTATTATAACCATGGTCCTAATGTACATACGTATCTAAAAGAAATGAATAAAAAAGTATTGTCAAAGTACGATTTAATTACAGTTGGAGAAACACCAGCAGTAAGTGTAGAAGAAGCTGCTAAGTATGCAGGAGAAGATAGTAATGAGCTATCCATGGTATTTCAATTTGAACACGTAGACATTGGAAGCAAAGAGAATAAATGGAATACAGATAAGGTTCCATTGGTAGAGTTGAAAGCGATTATGTCTAAATGGCAAGTCGGTCTACATGAAAAAGCATGGAATAGTCTATATCTTGCGAACCATGACCAACCAAGAAGTGTTTCAAGATTTGCCAATGATAGTGAAGAGTATAGAGAACGTTCAGCTAAGATGCTTGCGACTTCTCTACATATGATGCAAGGGACTCCTTATATCTATCAAGGAGAAGAATTGGGGATGGTGAATTATCCATTTACCAAGATGGAGCAATTTAGAGATGTAGAAACATTAAATGCGTATAAAGAATTAGTAGAAGTAGGAAAAACGAGAGAACCAGAAGAATTGATTCGATGCTTTCAATATAAAGGGCGTGATAATGCAAGAACACCAATGCAATGGGATGCGACAAAACACGCAGGATTTACTACAGGAACTCCATGGATAGAAGTACATCCTAATTATCTGAAAGTCAATGCAGAAGTAGAAAGAAAAGATTCAAATTCCGTATTCTCTTATTATAAGAAGTTGATTGCATTACGTAAACAATATGATATTATGGTATATGGTAGTTATGAATTGTTATTGCCAAATAGTGAATCTATTTTTGCTTATACAAGAACAATGGAATCAGAAAGATTATTAGTATTATGTAATTTTACAGAAGAAGAACAACCAATTGAGATTCTAGAAGAATTTCAAGGTGGAGCGAATCAAGTACTAATTTCTAATTATGGAGTAGAAACAGTAGGTACAAAAAGAACATTAGATGCATATGAAGCAATTGTGATCTATCATATTTAGCAAAGTGAGGGAAATAAGATGAAGAGAAAATGGTGGCAAGAAAAAGTAGCCTATCAAATCTATCCAAAAAGTTATCAAGATACAAATGGTGATGGGATTGGTGATTTACGAGGAATTATCAATAAGTTAGAGTATTTAGAAAAATTAGGTGTTGATATTGTATGGTTGTCACCTATCTATTGTTCTCCATTAGCAGACCAAGGGTATGATATATCAGATTATTATAATATTGATCCTAGATTTGGGACTATGGAAGAGATGGAGGAATTGATTGCTAAGGCAAAAGAAAAAAATATTCAGATTCTTATGGACCTTGTGGTAAATCATTGTTCTGATGAGCATGAATGGTTTCAAAAAGCTTGTGAAGATCCAGATGGTAAATATGGTAAGTACTTCTATATTGAAGATGTAAAAGATGGAAAATTACCTTCTAACCTAAGAGCATATTTTGGAGGTTGTGTCTGGGATAAGTTGCCAGGACACGAAGATAAATATTATTACCATGCATTCCATAAGAAGCAACCAGATTTAAATTGGGAAAATAAAGAAGTACGAGAAGAAGTTTATAAGAATATAAATTGGTGGCTAGAGAAAGGGCTTGGTGGATTTCGGATTGATGCTATTATTAATATTAAGAAAGCCTTGCCATTTAAGCATTATCCAGCTGATCGAGAGGATGGACTTGCAGATATACGTAATATGTTGCAAGAGGCACATGGTGTAGGTGAATTTCTAAATGAAATGAAGGTTCGCACCTTTGATAAGTATGATGCATTTTCCGTTGGTGAGGTATTTGATGCCAATGAAAGTCTAGACAAATTCATTTCTGAGGATGGATATTTTTCTTCTATGTTTGATTTTAATACAACGATTATTGGAAGTAGTGATAAGGGATGGTATGACCACCAAGGTGTGAAGCCTAGTCAATATATTGGTGCGATTTATGAAAGTCAAGAAAAGGTAAAAGAGTATGGATTCTTAGCTAACATCATTGAAAATCATGACGAACCACGTGGAGTAAGTCATTATTTGCCAGATGGTATTTGTACAGAGCGTGGGAAGAAGATGTTAGGTCTTTTATCATTTATGGTACGAGGGATTCCATTTATCTATGCTGGACAAGAAATAGGAATGGAAAATACAGTCTTTACTAGTATGGATGATATGGATGATATTTGTACGATTGATCAATATCATGTATGTTTAGAAGCTGGTTATTCAGAGGAAGAAGCATTAAAAATTGTTTCGAAACTAAGTAGAGATAATGCAAGGACGCCAATGCAATGGAGTAAGGAAACACAAGCAGGATTCACAACAGGAACTCCTTGGTTAAAAGTGAATCCTAATTATGAAAAGATTAATGTGGAAATGCAATTAGAAGATAAGGATTCAGTATGGCATTTTTATCAAGCATTAATTCAATTGCGAAAGAATTCAGAATATAAGGAAGTGATTGTCTATGGTGATTTTATACCATATACAAATGTGAATGAAAATGTGATGGCATTCTATAGAAGCAATGCTTTAGAGAAATTATTTGTAATAGCCAATTTTTCACATGATACGTTAGAAGTAAGATTACCAGATCAGGTAAAGAAAGTAATCTTAAATAATGATGGAGAATGTACGATTTCTGGTGATATGGTTACATTGAAAGAGTATCAGGCAATGATAATGGAATTAATGTAGAAAGAAGAACAAAGTATCATGAATAAATAAGGAATCATTTAGAAAACCTAGTTAATGAAGAAGTAGTACATTAGCTAGGTTTTTTAGCAGTATAATGATACCTATGTGAATATTATGTGTTTTATATTTCCATCCTGTAAAAGATGTGCTACAATGAAAATACTTAAAAGAAAATGTCGGATATGTAGAAAGAAGGGTGTTGTAATATGCCAGTTATGGATGAATTTAGAGACGAAGTTAATAAGATTAAGGATGCACCTTTAAAAGAACGAATTGCGTATTATACGTATTATTATAAATGGCACGTAATTAGTGTTGTTGTAGGAGTGTGGATAATTAGTAGTTTAGTATATTCCTCATTAACTAGTAAAGAGGTGGCTTTTTGTGCTTTCTTGATTAATGCACTACAAGTGGAAGAAGGAAAGGGAGAGTTAGAAACAAGACTTATAGAAGGTACTGCTATTGATTTAGACAAAGAAAGCCTATTATTAGATGCAACTATTTATATGGATTATGCTGTACAAGATATGAATTTTATTAGTTACCAACAAAAGTTATCTGTTATGATGGGAGCGAGTGAAATTGATATGGTTATAACAGATTATACCACTTTTTCTAATCTGTGCATGAGTGAGATGTTCTTAGATTTACAGACACTTATGACGGAAGAGGAAATAGCAATGTATGAACCATATTTTTATTATATTGATGCACAATATTTTGCACAACGTGATGCATTATTAAGCAGTGGAGAAATATCATATGAATTTCCTGAATACAATGCAAGAGAGAAAGAGGGAATGGCAGAGCCTATGGCAATTGGTATTGTATTAAGTGAAGATTCACCATTATTAGAGGAATATGCATTTATTGAGAAGGACGTGGTAGCTGGAGTAGTTGTGAATTCAAGGCGCTTAGATAGAACGCAATACTTTCTTGATATGCTATTAGAGAGTAATGAATAATAGGTAGTATGATGTAATACAATGTAAGGAATGAAGTAGGTAGTACAATAAGAGAAAAGAGGATGTCATATGCCGCCATTAAGTTTATTGATTAAACCAGCATCTGGTAATTGTAATATGCGATGTAAGTATTGCTTTTATGTGGATGAAATGGAACATAGAGAAGTTGCCAACCATGGAATTATGTCAGAAGATACTTTATATATGGTGTTAAAGCGATCATTTGATTATGTAGAAGATTTTTGTACCATTGCATTTCAAGGGGGAGAACCCACTTTAGCAGGACTTCCTTATTTTAAGAAAATGGTAGAATATGTAGAAGAGTTAAATGTGAATCAGTGTAAAGTGAATTTTGCATTACAGACTAATGGGTATATGCTAGATGAAGAGTGGGTAGATTTCTTTCATCAGCATGAATTCTTAATTGGAATTTCTTTAGATGGTATTCAAGCGGTTCATGATCAATATCGCATAGATGCAAATGGAAATGGAACATTTGATACTGTTATGAACTCTATTGAATTATTGAAGAAGCATCAAGTAGAATTTAATATTTTAACAGTAGTACATAGAGAGACAGCTGTGAATATGAATAAGATTTACAACTTTTATAAAAGGAATGGACTTAGATATCAACAATACATTGAATGTTTAGATCCTATTGGAAAACCACCAGGGGAAGAAGAATATTCTTTGACTCCTGATTTGTATGGCGATTTTTTGGTTGCATCTTTTAAAAAGTGGTATCGTGACATGCGTGAAGGAAAATACGTATACAATCGTTTTTTTGAAAATTTGTTAGGTCTTTTATGTAGACAAATGCCAGAAAGTTGTGCAATGGCAGGTGTTTGTGGAAGATATTTGTGTATTGAAGCAGATGGAAGTGCGTATCCATGCGATTTTTATGTTCTAGATGAGTGGAAGTTAGGGAATCTAGTGGAAGATTCAGTAGATGAGATTAATGCAAGACGAGAAGAGCTGGCATTTGTACAGCAATCGCTACCAATTCCTGATGAGTGTGGTCAGTGTAAGTGGTATCCCCTTTGTCGAAATGGATGTAGGAGAAATTGTGAACCAACTAATGAACAGGAACGTAGTAGGAATTATTTCTGTAAATCGTACCAACAATTTTATGAATACGCCTATCCTTTCTTAGAAGAATTAGTACAGCAATTTCAGCAAGGACAACAGAAACAGAATCAGGAATAAGAAAGAGGAGAAGAGTGGTGATTAACGTATTATTTTTTATCATTTGTTTTGGTGCTTCTATTATTGGTGCTATATGTGGAATCGGAGGAGGTGTTATTATTAAACCTCTATTAGATACTTTTGGAGTCATGGATGTGAATACTATAAGTTTTCTCTCTGGATGTACAGTTTTGTCCATGACTACATATTCTGTAATTAAGATGAAGACTAGTGGTGTTTCTAATATTGATAATAAGATTAGTATTCCTATGGCAGCAGGTGCAGCTCTTGGTGGATTAATTGGTAAGTCAATGTATAGTATGATTCAGGCTATGAGTGCAGATCCTAATAGAATTGGAGCGATTCAAGCCTCATGTCTTACTGTGGTTACCATTGGAACATTAGTCTATACTATTTATAAGGATAAAATACATACATATGAATTAAAGAATAGAATAATGTGCGTTATTATTGGAGCGGTGTTAGGAATTTTATCGGCATTTCTTGGTATTGGTGGAGGACCTATTAATCTTGTAGTATTGTTTTTCTTCTTCTCAATGAATATGAAAACAGCAGCAGAAACATCTTTGTATATGATCTTTTTCTCTCAATTAACTAGTTTATTATCTACGATTGCAACAAAAAGCGTTCCTGAATTTTCGGTTTTTTTATTAGTACTCATGGTGATTGGTGGGATTCTAGGTGGGAAATGTGGTCGAGATTTGAATAATCGGATTACGGAACAAATAGTAAGTAAATTATTTATTGGTCTTATGGTAGTTATGATTGTAATTAATGTTTATAATATTTATCAATTTTTATAAAAAAAGAGGATTATTTTAATGGAGTAGTGTACGTATAAAGAGGAGAGAATCATGTGGTCTATTGGTTATTATTTTAGTACTAAGAGTATGGTAAAAAGTAACATAGATGAGGAGATTTTGTCGTCTAAAGAAGCGTATACTAATTTTCTAAAAATGGCGTGGCCATGTGTGTTAGAAGCGTTGTTAATGTGTCTTGTTAATGTAGTAGATACTTTTATGGTTAGTACTTTGGGAACTAATGCGATTGCTGCTGTTGGTATTACTAGTCAACCCAAATTTTTATTATTTGCCATTTTCTTTTCTTTAAATGTAGGAGTTACAGCGGTGGTAGCTAGAAGAAAAGGAGAAGACAACAGAGAATCTGCGAATATGGTGCTTAAGGAAAGTTTGTTAGTTGGTCTATTCTTTGGGATTATTATGGCTATAGTAGGGATTGCTGTGGCAAATCCACTTTTACGCTTGGCAGGTGCGGAGTTACATTACTTAGACGATGCAATTATTTATTTTCGGATTATTTCTGTTAGTATTTTCTTTCAAGGAATTAATATTATTATTAATGCTGCACATCGTGGATGTGGTAATACGAAGATTACTATGGTTACTAATATGATTGCCAATATTACGAATATCTTTTTTAACTATGTGTTAATTAATGGCAAACTGGGATTTCCTAAGCTAGGGATAAAAGGTGCTGCACTAGCAACAACAATTGGTTGTATGGTGGCGTGTCTAGTTGCGATTATTACATTGTTTCGTAAGAAAAGTTATCTAAATATTTTTATTGCCTACAAAGAAAAGGTAACGTTACATTCCCTGAAGTCTGTTTTTCAAGTATCTAGTAGTGCATTGGTAGAACAGATTTTTCTAAGAATAGGGTTTATGCTCTATGGAATGTTGGCGGCTAAATTAGGAACAGTATCGTATGCAACGCATTTAATCTGTATGACAATATTGAATCTTTCGTTTTCCTTTGGAGACGGATTCTCTATTGCAGCTTCTAGCTTAGTAGGGCAAATGCTTGGAGCGAAGCAAGTTGTACTAGCAAAGATGTATGGAAAAGTAGGGCAGAGGGTTGCCTTTATTGTTTCTACAGGATTGTGTATTTTCTTCTATACAGGTAGGAATGTATTAATTCAAATCTTTAGCGAGGATCCAGAGATTATCGCTATGGGTGCTAATATCTTAATTATTATGGCGTGTTCTACGCATCTACAAACTTCACAATTAGTATCAAGTGGGTGTTTGCGTGGAGCAGGAGATTCTAGATACGTAGCGATGACTGCATTGTTAAGTGTGGCAGTGGTACGTCCTTTGTCAACGTATTTATTATGCTTTGTATTATCCTTTGGAATCTATGGGGCTTGGTTTGCCTTAATGATTGATCAAATGATTCGTTTGACTTTTGCAATGAAGAGGTTAGCAGGAGGAAGGTGGAGTGAGATCAAGTTGTAGGAGTAGTGGGGGAAGAGATATGCGTCAGTTAATAAAAAAGTATCGAATAATATGTAATAATGTAAAATTAAAGACGGCATATAACTTGATGTTTCGATTATTAGTGATATTACCAATCTGTAGCATATTAATGGTTGTTTTAGTAATGTTGTATAGAGAATTTAAACAACAGGCAATTGAAAATATAGAGCAGATGCAAGAGACAATTGTTGTAGAATTAACATCTGATATTAAACAAATGTCTATGCGATTAGCAAGTCTAGTATATGCTAATGATTTAGAAATAGTAAAAAATGCAACCTTGGCTAATACAAATAATAGTAGTCAAAGTTATTATGCTCTTTTGGAGTTGGATACAATATCGAAATTATATATAGAACCAGATCAAAATATAATTTCGCTTTATTTTTATATGAAACAGGGTGTAGATATTCATATGAAAAGTTATATTAATCGGGAAAAATTAGATGTGACAAGTGAAAAATGGTATCAAGATGCATTGAAGAATAAAGATAAAGTGATGGTTGGTAGTTATACTACTGTGGGCATTAATGACTTATATAAAGGGGGAAGTAATAATTCGTTTATATTAATTTTTTTGCTATCGCCTCAAATTAGTATGTATAAGGAAGAGTTAATAGAGGTGGTACAATTATATTATCATTCGTCTATAACAGAAAGAATAAAAAATAATAATAATCAATATTTAAGAGGAAAAAATAAATTAGGTATTACAGAGATTATTGATGAAAACGGTTTGAATATATATACGCCTAATAGTACGGATGAAATGATAATGCAAAAAAATATTGTGTGTATTAGTACACCAGTAGAAATTTCTGGAAGTACTTGGTATATAAACAATTATATAACAGAAGAAGAATTGACAGAAACTTACAGGGAAATTATCGTGTGGGTCTTGTTGGTAGCACTAGTGGTATTTATTTTAGTTGGATATTATTCACGATTTTTTTGGAGGAATATTATTATACCAATTGAAAAAGTTCATAATGGATTAGCAGAAGTGGAATCTGGTAATCTAAATACTTATATCGTACCAGAAGGACAATATGAAATTAGAAATGTAATACATCAATATAATGGAATGGTAAAGAGTTTACGAGCTTTTAAAGAAGAGTATGAGGAAAATTCACATGATTCGGAGAGGAGCTTTGCAGATTATTACAATGAAATAATGAATACAGGAACTATTACGGATTACATAAAGAAAGAATATAAAGACAAGTTTAATTATTCGTATGTGATTATAGGGATCTATATTAGTTATGATAAGAAAAAAACTAATATGACGTACATCATGGAGTCAGTAGTAAAAGCGTTCCAATACAATTCAAGATATGCAACACATTGTAATGAATATGTAGCTAATGCTAATGTAGTATATTTGTACTATAGAATCTTAGAATTGGACTATCAATATAATATTAAACGAATGGTAACTGAATTGCAAGATGTGGTGAAAAAAGATTTAGATGTCACAACCTTTGCTTGTATTGGAACGAAGCAAGATGAATTGGAAGTATTGAATCTCACAACATCTAAAATAGAAGAGTATTTGGTGTGTAGATATTTGGAAAATAAAGTAACTTTAATAGAATTGGAAAATCCATGGATAGATTTAGAATATATAATGCAAGAAGTAAAGGAATTAAATCTTTTAGCGAATGCTCTATGTATTAGTGATGAAAAGAATATGGTAGTAGAGAGAGAAAAATTATTTGAATCTTTTCATGTAATGGAAATACAGAGAATGAGAGAGAAAACTTTTGCAATAATAATTGCAGTAGCAAAACGTTTAGAAGAAGGACAAGATAGCTTAGTTGATATATTTGGACAAAGACATAATTATATATATAAAATTGAAAGAATTGAAGATGCAAAATCCTTACGATTATGGATTACTAACTTTTTGAATTGGATATTGGAATATTGTGAAGCGAGCATAGAAAAAAGTGAAGTTCATATAATTGTAAAGGCAAAACGATATATTATTGATCATTATGAAGATGCAAGTTTATCTGTAAAAGAAGTAGCGGAATACGTTGGTTTAAATGAAAAATATTTTACAAATCGTTTTACTAAGGAAGCAGGAGAAACATTTACAGGATTTTTAACAGACTTACGAATACAAAAAGCAAAAGATTTATTAAAAAGTACAAACTTTAAAGTGTATGAAATTGCAGAGATGGTAGGGTATAAGAATGTGGAACATTTTAATAGGGTGTTTAAAAAAGAAGTGGGAATGAGTCCAACTACTTATAGGAAATAATACGAAATATCAATAAAACTAACGATAAAACAAGAAGAATAGAGAGGAATAATAACTATTAATCAATAAAACTAACAATATAACAAAGTAAGAAAAATTGAAAACTGCTAAAGTAAGAGTATGAAGAAAAGGAGGAAATTGATATGAAACAAAAAAAATTAGCAGTTTTAATAGCTGCAACAGTAACATTAACAACAATACTAACTGGATGTGGGGGAAGTGGTGGTGATGCCAATTCTAATAGTAATAGTGGAGGTAATTCGACTGTAACTACAGATTCTACAACTACCACTACTGCAGAAACATTATCTGGTACCATTACATTTGCTATTTGGGATAATAATTTAAATGATTTTATTGAGTCAAATGATATGATTAGTAAATTCCAAGAAGTATACCCAGATATAGAAATTGAAGTAGAAAAGATTAAAGATGATAGTGAGTATTGGAATACTATGAAAATGAGAGCATCAGCGAATCAACTGCCAGATGTGATGTTTAATAAGACATTTACATTAAGCAGATTTAAAGATTATTTAATTGACCTATCAGGTACACAAGCATATGTAAATAATGAATTGGCAGAGGGTTATGCATTAAATGGGCAGGTATTAGGAGTTCCTGTAACAGCGGGATATGAATATGTATATTACTGGAAAGATATGTTTGAAGAAGTAGGTGTAGAAGTACCTCAAACATGGAATGAATTCACAGAAGTAGCAAAAGCATTACAAGATTACTATGGTGCAAGTAATTCCAATTTTATGGGAATTGCATGTGGAATGAAAGATGAGTGGCCTAATTATCCATATACAGAATTTATGCCAGCATTAGAATCAGGTAATGGACAAAACTGGAATACAATGGCAGCGATGGACGAACCATTTGCTGAAGG
>JAWXVF010000185.1:0-3965 GCA_044425555.1 Eubacteriales bacterium | reverse complement strand
ATTCCACCTTGATGTAATCTACGTAGAATAGCATATACAGTAGCCTTATCCACACCATCTAATATGGTAGAAATGATTCGCATAATATCATAACCATAAATAGGCTGTTCATTTTGGATGATTTTTAAGGTAAAGAGTTCTAAAATCCCTTTTTTAAATTGTGGATTCATCTTTCTCCCCTCCCATTTTACGTATTCTAATATAACAAAGTATAGAAATCATCATTGCAACAACATATTCCACTACTATTCTACTAATCATACTCTTAAAATTAGATACATCGTCCATTTTAGAACACCAATATCCAAAATGAATAAAAAAGAAAAGTGCCACTTGCAATTGGAAAAAAGTCAGAAAATAAGAAGTTCCACAAGTAATTAATTTTACTAATACAAAAGTCGCTCCCAGTATTCCTATTGTCATCATAATTTCCCAATAATACCAAAATTGTTGGGCAGCTTCAACAAATTCTGTTGGAAACTTCACAACTTGATCAATGAAATATAAGGTACCTATTATACTCATGTGAGTTAGAACAGACAACACAATGGTAACCCTTTGCGCACTTTTGTGCTTATGATAGAATCTATTTACAATCTGAAGTTTTCTACCAAATAAAAATGTCATTACAATAGGAAACACCACGTAGATTCCCATATTCAAATAATATAAAAGAGATTCTGGTAATACACCACTATATCCTCTTACATAACTAACATAAAATGGAAGGACATATAATACACTTAGCAAAATAAAATATGCCCCTATCTTCCAATAACTAATAGAAAGAGATTGAATCACTTCTCTTCTATCCATCTTAAAATCTTCTTCCTTAGAAAATTCCACATAATCATCTACAATATCTTCCATCTGTGAGGTTTTTGTACTCATTAGCAATATAGATGCCAACTCTCTTAATCTTTCATTGTTCTTATTCATAAATTACCTTCTTTCTAATACAATAAGTCATCTTATAACGAATACATTGTATTTACTATTTTTAATTAATTTAGTATTGTTTATTGATCACTAGTGTACGCACATCTTATCACAGTAGTGTTTATTAGTCAATAGTGAATTTTCTGTTGTAGCAATTTTTCATAAAATGTGGTACAATCCTATAGAATAAATGATTTACTTAGGGAAGGATTCTACCATATGAGCCAAAAGATATTAATTACTGGTGCAAGTGGTTTTCTTGCAAGTCGCATTGTACAACACCACCAAAGCACCTATGATTTACTTACACCTACCCATTCACAAATGGATATTAGTAATTTTGAACAATGTATTTCTTATTTTTTACAGCACAAACCCCACTATGTTCTTCATTGTGCTGCCATTTCTAACACCGCTACTTGCGAAGAAAATGAATCACGTACAGAACAAATCAACGTTATTGGCGTAGAGAATATTGTTAGAGCTTGTCATGCCATACACGCAAAATTAATCTTTACTAGCTCTGACCAAGTATACCACCGTAGCACCATGGATCGTCTAGGTCTAGAAACAGATATTTTATCTCCTAGAACCGTCTACGCACGGCAAAAACTAAGTGCTGAGCAGGAAGTATTACGTCTAACAGATGGTGTATGCTTAAGACTCCCTTGGATGTGCGATCGGGAACGTGATGATTTACCACCACATCCTGATTTCTTCTCTAACTTAAGTAATGCCATTAAAAAGCAAAAAGACATCTTCTTCTCTCCCTATGATTATCGTAGCATTACAAATGTTAATGACATTGCGAAGGAGATTATAAAAACATTAGAATTACCACATGGAATCTATAATTTTGCTGCCACTGGTTATCATAGTGCATATGAAATAGCCAAACAATTAGAAGTGCCGCTTTCCATTTCCTTTGGACTAAAGGCATCAAATTGTGTCCAGAAACAACTAGATGCTACTCCTCAGAATGGACGTAATATTACTATGGATATGAAGAAGATCTTATCACATAAAATTTATTTATGCGATACCATATCTAGTATAGAAAAATTAATATAAGGTGGTTAGTCTATGAAAAACACTGTTTTCATTAGTAATACGTGTAAAAATATCATTACGATTACCTCCATTATTACCTTTCACTACTTTGAATTCTCAGGAGATTATCTATTTGAAGGAGAGTCACATCCATTCTGGGAACTTCTCTATGTGGACAAGGGCGATTTTCTAGTTACGACTAATGGACAAAAGCATCATTTAAAACAAGGAGATATTATCTTTCATAAGCCAAATGAATTCCATGCAAACGAATCCTACCATTCTAAACCTGTCAATGTATTCGTGCTTTCCTTTGTATGTAATTCAAAAGTAATGCAATTTTTTGAATCCAAACAATTTTCCCTTACCAAAGAATATCGTAAGTTAATTGGTCAAATGATTCAAATAGGACAACGCACTTACGAAATGCCTCTAAATGATGTAAATGCCATTACTCTTATTCCCTTAGCAAATAGTTTGCCAGGTGGACAACAATTGGTACGAATCTACATAGAGCAATTACTACTTATGTTGCTTCATGATGATACTTGTATAACGAGTAAACACATTTATCAAACTATAGAAGCCTTTGATGATGTATTGATTCACAAGGTAATCACCTACTTAAAAAATAATATTTACAATTCGATTACCATACAGGATGTATGCCAAGAATTAAATTATAGCAAAACACATCTATCTGTTCGTTTTAAAAATTATACAAAGAAAACAATTATAGAATATTATCAATTCTTAAAAATTGAGGAATCGAAACTACTTCTTCGTCAGAATCAACATAGTATCTCAGAAATTTCACACATACTATGTTTTACGACTCCGTATTACTTTTCAACTGTTTTTAAGAATATTACTGGAATGTCTCCTAGTGCCTATTGCAAACTTGCAATCAATAGTACTCCTATATAGATAGGGACTCTTTATAACACAATTACTAGAAAGAATAGAGGATTTTGTAAGATGACTTTTTTAATAGATTTTGAAAATGTAGGAAATAATGGATTCGATGGAATAGAACAATTAACACCCACCGATACACTAATTATCTTCTACTCCAACAAGGCGAAAAGCCTTTCTATGGATACCCATTGTAAATTAGAGGACTCTTTGGTACAAAAAGAGTATATCTGTGTAGAAGTCGGTGGAAAGAATGCTTTAGATTTTCAGCTATCTACCTACTTAGGCTATTTACTTGCTACACAAACAGAAGAAACCTATTATATTGTTAGCAAAGATGAGGGATTTTCCTTTATTACAAACTTTTGGGAGAAACATGAGCAAAAGATTATTCGTTGTACGAATCTTTATGCCAAAAGTTGTCAAACTACCTCAGATCAGATATCCGAACTTTTAGCCGATTACAAAGATTACCTAAAAGAAATCAGCAATATCCTTGCCACTCACAAAACTAAGCAAGCTGTCAACAATGCATTGGTTAAAACCTATGGTTCTGAAACAGCAGGTATTCTTTATAATAAAATACGTCCCCTTCTGTGAAAGAAAGGGACGTGTTGTTAGGTATTATTTAATTCCTGTAAATAGTCATTACCCACCTTAATTCAATCGAAAATCTACAATATATGGTAATTCCAACTGTTCTGCTTGTACTTTCGCATCACTAGCAACTATCCCATCTTGTATCAATAACAATTCTTGCATTCTTATCCAATACTCATTTAATACTGCTTCTCCTTCTCGAATATTGGCTTGTTCAATAGCAAACATCTCTTTTGCAAATGCCATTTCACCACACTCAATGGCTGCACCTAATACACGTAACTTTACATTTCCATTCTTTTTCACTTCTTCTCTTGCACTGCTATACAGATTCCATGCTTTTTCAAATTGTTGAATCTCCACTAAATATTTCACATATTCTTCGTAATAATCTGGGGACAAAATGGTTTCTCTTGTAAATGCTAAGTCCATCCATTCACAAGCTTTTGTTTAATCTAATA
>JAWXVF010000184.1:0-3977 GCA_044425555.1 Eubacteriales bacterium | reverse complement strand
CTAATTTTCCATTCTTATTAGCTGGAATCATTACATTGTGTTCTTTGGCATATCCTTTAACATGACCTAAAGAATCTGCAGTCACTAATAAACCTTCTACTGGTCCACTTCCATGAACTTGTAGTGTTAGAATATCTTTTTCTCCTTTTAACATAAGACCCATCATACTTCCTGCTGTTAACAATCGCCCTAAGGCTGCTGTTACTACAGGACTTGTATTATGGGCATTTTTCGCTGTTTCTACTATGTTCCTAGTGGTAGCAGCAAATGCTCGAATCTGTCCATCTGCTACCATTGCTCTTACTACGTAATCATTCATCTAAATTCCCTTCCCACATTCCTTTACTATCATATAAATCCGTTCCGATGTTTCCGTAGGCACTCCTAACCCCTCTGCATCATACGCTTCTAGGAATAATAATCCAGACTGTTTTATCCACGCCTTCATCTCTTCTAATTCATATGCTCGTTGATAATGAGTCTCCTGAAACCGTCGAAATAATCCTTCTTTTTCTTCCACAAAAAGGGTCAAGTCGTATTCATTTATTTTGGAATCTTCCTCATAATAATTCTCCCAAATAAAGCTACAATTCTCTCTATTCTCCGCAATTGTAGCATCTCCAATAATTGTTTTGTATTTATAAATTGTATTAAAATCAAACACAAAAATTCCATTCGGCTCTAAGTACATATTTACCAAACGAAATACTTCTATCAACTCCTCTGAATTCATAATGTAATTCATGGAATCGCATACGCTATAGATTCCTTTTACTGTTCCATACAATTCAAATGCTCGCATATCTTGATGTAAATAAAGAATATCTAATTTCGATTGTTCTTTTTTCTTCATAGCAACATTTAACATTTCTATAGAATTATCTACACCAATTAAATCATATCCTGCATTAGACATATATTCTGTCATAGTTCCTGTTCCACAACCTAAGTCTAATAGTAATCCATCTTTTATATCATATGCATTAAAAAATCCCACCATATGCTCACACCACTGTTTATAGGGTGTTTCGTCCATGAAAGTATCGTACACACTAGCAAAATCTGTATAAGCCTCCATTTACTTCTCTCCTAGTTTCATTGCAATTATACCTCCCACTGTAAAGGTAACCATTCCTATCAAAATAGGTACTATTGTATATTCTTTCAAATCTGACATAACAACAATGGCAATTGGGGATGCAGCAATTAATCCCATAATAGAGCAATACGCATAATTAGGAAACTTTAAGAAGACCAATTCCACTAATTTAGCAATCAGTACAATTCCTATCACAACTCCTATTCCAAATGGTGCTAACACACCTACAGCAGTCATCATAGTAGGAATATCAAAGGCTCTTAATCCATCAATGCAAAGGCTAACATTCGAAAGAATAGATTCATAATATCCCATTAACATCAACACCATAGAACCACTCACTCCAGGAATTACCATGGTCGCACTAGCTACAATTCCTACTAAGAATAATTTGAATGCATTTACAACTGTAAAGGCAATTGCTGGATCTTGCCCTTCTCCTTCTCCTAGCATTGCAAATCCTACTACTAGCACAAAGAAAAAGAGTCCTGCTACTATGTTCCCTACACTTACTTTTTCATTGGTAGATTTCAAGCGATTCCAAATGGCTGGCATCCCCCCCATAATCAAGCCGATAAAAAATAAATTCGTTGGCACTGGTACGTTTTCTAAAGAATACGTAATTAACTTAGATAATCCCACTAATGCAATTCCTGCTCCAATACCAATTGGGATTAGCAATTGTAAGCTTTTCTTCCATTCTTTTACAATATGAGTCAATGCATAAATCAACTTATCATACACGCCCATAGAAACTGCCATAGTACCTCCACTTACCCCAGGAATAATATTAGCAATTCCTATCACTGCTCCAATTGCAATTAATTTTAACATTTAGTTCTCTCCTTTTATATATTGTTTCAAAAATCTAAGGAATTGATCCATCTCTTCGTCTGTTCCTATGGTTATTCGCAAATATTCATCCATTCTCTCCTTTGGAAAATACCGTACATAAATATGTACTTCACGAAGTGCTTTATATAAATCTTTTGCCTTATACTTAGGATGCTTTGCAAAGATAAAATTCCCATAGGATGTTGGAAAAGTAAATCCAAGCTCTAAAAGCTCTTTTGCCACACTCTCTCTAGTTCGTATTATTTTACTTGTTATCTCTTTAAAATATTCGCCATCTTCTAGTACAGCAGGTCCTGCCAACAAAGAAGTTGCATTCATGGTGTAAGAATTAAAAGAGAACTTCACGTCTAACAAATATTGAATCAATCGTTCATTTCCAAAGGCATAACCAATTCGCATTCCCGCCATGGCACGAGATTTCGAACACGTCTGTACCACCAATAAATTCTCATAACGTTCTATCAACGGCAAGGCACTCTCTCCTCCAAAATCAATATACGCCTCGTCTATAATAACTACCACATTGGGGTTCGCTTTTAGAATTTCTTCTATAGTATCAAGACTTTCTAACACTCCTGTAGGTGCATTGGGATTTGGAAAAATAATCCCTCCATTTTCACCTCTTCTACCACTTTCCACATAAGCCTCTTTCGCAATAGAGAAGTCTTCTTCTAAGGGAATTCGTTCGTACGAAATTCTATATAAATCTGCCCACACATCATAGAAGGAATACGTAATATCTGGAAATAAAATAGGTTTCTTACTATTAAAAAATGTGAGAAACGCTAGTGCTAACACCTCATCAGATCCCACTCCTACAAATACTTGTTTCTTAGATACTTGGTAAGCTGTTGCAATGGATTCTACTAAAACAGTGGCACTTGGATCTGGATAACGTCTTAAAGAATCTACCTCTTGCTGTGCTAGTAAATCTTGTACTCTTCTAGAAGGTGGATACGGACATTCATTGGTATTTAATTTGATCATCTTAGATTCATTGGGTTGTTCTCCCGGAGTATAGGGAGTGACTTTCCTCACATTTTCATCATAACTCACTAATTCTCTCCTATGTTCCATTATCATTCACGTTCATTACTTGCCTCTATTTATTGTCATATTACTGAAATTCTTAAAAATCTCATCTTCCTTGCTCATCTTACTTGAAGCATGTGCTACTATTAGCTGCGGATTCTTATCATTTGCTTTTTCGTTACAATACATCTGACTATCCCCCTTATACATCTTTAAATCTAAGTATAACTTTTCCAAAAAGACTTGTGCAAATTCTGTTATGTGTACATCGGGTTCTTTCATGATTCTTAATGCATCCACTAATTCCTCTGTCGAATAAATATAATCAGTCCTAAAATTCCCCCTAACTGTACTAAACTTAATACTTTGATTTGGCTTACCACTTAGTTGGTCAATCATAAATTGACATTTGAGCTTGTCTAATTTGTATTTCTCCATTTCAATGTTCTCCTTTAATTTTATTTTTATTCTGATTTATATAATGTATCTATGCATACCATTTCTTCCATATCACGATTGCATACATAATAAAATAACCTTATTACCTATTTTATCAAACTTTAACAAAATTACAATAACTAATGATAAAATTTCTATCGCAATCTTAACATAGACAAACCCAGACGGTATATTTTCACCCTTTGATTCATCTCCTTCTCACCACACAGGTTTTCTTATAAAAGGCGATTCCATACTCTAGAATATCTGCATACCCTTCCTCTTCTAATCCAATCCTATACTTCCTATCTTCTACTTGATTCAAAGCTTCTTCTACCTTACTCTCTATTTCCGCTACCTTCTCTGCCACTTTGAATTCCATAATACAAGCCTTCCCTCTATGGGTAATATATTTTACAATAAAATCAGGTCGTCCATTGCCATTTTCTCGATTCGATATTGGTAGGTACCCCTTCATTCCTTGGTAAAGCCCTATCATGACTCCATGGTAAAAGGTTTCTCGTTGGGTGGAAACGGTTCCATCATAACAACT
>JAWXVF010000183.1:0-4027 GCA_044425555.1 Eubacteriales bacterium | reverse complement strand
GAAGAGTATGTTTGCTGGTAGTAAGGAATTAGAAAGCATTGGCAACTTATCTCATTGGGATGTTTCCCGAGTGACCAATATGGCATGGATGTTCGCAGAAAGTAAGGTGAAATTCATTGGGGATTTATCTAATTGGAATGTTTCTAGCGTTACCAATATGGGGGGTATGTTCACCTGGAGCACAATAGAACAATTAGGTAACTTATCTAATTGGAACGTTTCTAATGTGACTAGCATGGAATGGATCTTTGCTTGGAGCGAATTAAGACAAATCGGCAATCTATCTAATTGGAATGTTTCTAATGTCACCAATATGGGAGGTATGTTTATTGTAAAATATGTGGATCATGTTGGAGATTTATCTAAATGGGATGTTTCTAATGTCACTGACATGAATGGCTTATTTAGCGAATGTAAATTTCGAACAATAGGAAATATTTCCAAATGGAATGTTTCTCGAGTGACCAATATGAAGAGTATGTTTTCTATGAGTGAATTGGAAATCATAGGTGATCTATCTAACTGGAATGTATCTAATGTTACCAATATGGAATATATGTTTGCAGCTAGTAAGTTTAAAAATGTTGGAGATTTGTCTCATTGGGATGTTTCTCATGTTACAGATATGAGAGGTATGTTCTATGAAGCACAATTAGAAAACGTTGGGGATTTATCTAATTGGAATGTTTCTCACGTAATCGATATGAACGGTATGTTCTATGAAACTCATTTAAAAACAGTTGGAGATCTATCTAATTGGCATATAGCAAATATTAGAAACCTCTTTACGGAGAGTAAATATAAGTAATTTCTTTCTTATAAGTATTTCCTATTATCATATGCTATATAAATTGTACTAACTAAGAAAGAGCTACCTAATATATAAGGTGACTCTTTCTTATTCTAATCTATTCTATACATATGATATTCTTACTAAATCACTATACTTCATCTGTTTCTATTCTTGTATACTCATCTACAATCATACGTTGCATGAAATCTCTTGTATCTGAATTAATCGGATGTGCAATATCCTTATAAGAACCATCTGATGCTTTTTTGCTTGGCATTGCAATAAATAAGCCTTTATCTCCTTGGATTATTTTAATATCATGAATGACAAATACATCATCAATAGTAATGGATACTACTGCTCTCATTTTGCTGTCACTGACCACTTTTCTAATACGTATATCTGTGATGTTCATATATCCACCCCCTTGTCAACTGTGATAATTATTTTCTTTGCTACATAATATATCGCTCGTTACGTTCTATAACAGTACGTATATTACCATCTTCTCCTGTAAAATGCGAATTACTTTGAATCGTATCTCTACTTTCTACAATACAGTTTTCAATGTACACATTATCTCCAATATGTACATCATTTAAAATGATAGAATTCTTAATCGTACTATTATTTCCTATGTATACTTTCTTAAAAACTACACTGTTCTCTACTGCTCCATTTACAATACAACCACTTGCAATCAAACTATTCTTTATCACTGTTCCTGTATTATATTTAGCGGGTGGAAGATCATCAACTTTTGAATAAATATCAGGATGTTGACGGAAGAAATAATCTCTTACTTCTTTCTTCAAGAAATCCATATTAGTTGAAAAATAATCTTCAATCGAACCAATATTTCTCCAATAATCTTGCATCTTATATCCATAGATTCTTTTCACATCTTTGTATCGTATCAAAATATCAGATACAAAATCAAATCTATTTTCCTTAGCTGCTTGCTCAATTAATTCAATTAATAATCTTCGTCTAATAATATAAATCCCACAAGATACACTACTTGATTTCGCTACTATTGGTTTCTCTTCAAAATGAACTACTCTACTTTCCTCATTCATCTTAAGTATTCCAAAACGTTCCATATTCGGATTATCTAACACTTCTTTGTAAACAAGTGTTATATCTGCCTTCTTATCAATATGGTACTCTAGTACACTACTATAATCCATCTTGTATACACCGTCTCCTGATGCAATAACTACATATGGTTCATGACTATTCTTTAAAAATTGAATATTTTGGTAAATAGCGTCTGAAGTTCCTCGATACCAATTACTACTTTCTGATGTCACTGTTGGAGTAAATACTACTAAACCACCTTGTTTTCGACCAAAATCCCACCACTTAGACGAACTTAAATGTTCATTCAAACTACCTGCTTGATACTGTGTGAATACTGCCACCTTTTGAATATGAGAATTACTCATATTACTTAATGCAAAATCTACACTTCTATAACTACCACCAATTGGCATTGCTGCAATTGCACGTTTACTAGATAATTCCTTCATACGAGGGTTATTCCCCCCTGCAAGTACGATTCCTAATGCTCTCATATATAACCTCCATTCCTACGGTAGACTGTTTCTAATCATTTCCTCTAATCAATGAACTACCACTTAAAAGGTAGTTATCTGTATAATCTGCTTGCTCTGTAAGTCCTGCAATTACCGTATTCTTACCAACACTTACTCCTGATGGTATCATAGAACGTTCTCCTATTGTTACAATTCCATGACTATAGATATGTGGATGTGTTTCATTCTCCACCTCATCTCCTACACCAAGCTTTACATGATCACCAATGACTACATTCTCCGCAATAATTCCCTTTGTAATCTCACAATTATCTCCAATAATAGTTCGATTCATAATAATAGAATCTCTAACAATAGTATTCGCACCAATGGTAACACCACAACCAATTACAGAATTGTATACTTCTCCATAGATACTAGCACCCTCTCCAATAATGCTCTTTTGTATAACGCTCTCTCCTGATATATATTGAGGAGGCAAAATATCACTCTTTGTATAAATCTTCCAGTATTCTTCATACAGGTTAAAATCTGGAACAATATCAATTAACTCCATATTAGCTTCCCAATAAGAATCTAATGTTCCTACATCTTTCCAATACCCATTAAACTCATACGCATAAATTGGTTCATCATGTTCATGACAATAGGGTATAACGTGCTTCCCAAAATCTAGAGCAGGTTGATCTGCTTTCTTAATCAATGCTTCTTTCAACACATTCCAGTTAAAAATATAAATTCCCATAGATGCAAGATTACTTCTTGGATTTTCAGGTTTTTCTTCAAATTCTGTTATCTTACCATTTTCATCTGCAATTACTACACCAAATCGACTAGCTTCTTCTAGTGGAACTGGCATACTTGCTATGGTAATACTTGCCCCACGCTTCTTATGAAAGTTAAGCATTACTTCGTAATCCATTTTATAAATGTGATCTCCAGATAAAATCAATACGTAATCTGGATTGTAGGTATCCATATAATCTAAGTTTTGATAAATAGCATTAGCTGTTCCTGTATACCATTCACTATTAGCACTCTTTTCATATGGTGGTAGTACAGTAACCCCACCAATATTACGATCTAAATCCCATGGAATACCAATTCCTATATGTGTATTAAGTCTTAATGGTTGATACTGTGTTAATACACCCACGGTATCAATACCAGAATTAATACAATTGCTTAGGGGAAAATCAATAATACGATACTTACCTCCAAAGGATACTGCTGGTTTAGCTACCTTCTCTGTCAGAATCCCAAGTCTACTACCTTGTCCTCCCGCTAAAAGCATAGCAATCATCTCTTTTTTAATCATATTAATCCTCCATTTCTACTTCATTACTGTATAATTTACTTTTCTAAATTATATCATAGATACCATATAAAGTGAACAATTTTTATATCATTTTCAAAATTTATATGTACAATTTTCTCTTTTTATTCAAATTGTTCTTTAATTCCCATTCAATTTTTAATATTCTAAATTACCTTTTCATAATTTTTCAAAATTTCATTGGTTTTTTTACTCTAAGTGCGTATAATATATTAATAGAAACAACAAAAGAATGAACGGAGGATTGTTATGTATCAAATTAACTTTAAAAAACCTATACATATTTACTTTATGGGAATTGGTGGTATTAGTATGAGTGGACTTGCAGAAATCTTATTG
>JAWXVF010000182.1:0-4096 GCA_044425555.1 Eubacteriales bacterium | reverse complement strand
ATGCAGACGCTCTCTTTATGTGATGGTCTTGTAGCAGGTATGTCACAAGTGAGCATTATTGCAAGAATCACAAAGAAGAGTATGGGCGATGAATATAGGATGTTAGATATTATTGACAAGGGCATTGCGTCTAACAATAACTCTTATATTACGAGCTATAATAGAACGATAAAGAATCAGAAAAATAAGGGATGAATAATATGATAGAAATGTTTCGTAAGATTATCTATGTGTTTGACAAGAAGGGAAGAATCAAACTAGCATTGCTGACAACCATTATCTTAATCTCCACACTGTTAGAGACGATTGGAGTGGCGGCAATAATACCATTTATATCGGCCATTATGTTTCCTGAGAAAGTAATGGATAATAAATATGGTGCAATGGTATATCAATTATTAGGACTAGAAACGACTAATGAGTTTGTTATTGTGCTGTCTATCATGTTAATTGTAATATATTTATTTAAGAATATTTTCTATATTATTATGAATGAGTTACAATATAGATTTATCTTTGGTAATCAGCATCGCTTATCTTGTGAGATGTTACAACATTATATGAAACGTGATTATTTATTTCACACAGCTCATAACAGTGCTGAATTACGCAATAACATAGGAACGGATGTCGACACATTTTTCGTGATGCTGTTAACAATGATCCAATTAGTAACAGAGATATTTGTCTGTATCACGATTGCAGGAGTCTTAGTAGTTATTGATAAGACAATTACGATTGCAATAGCGATTATGCTTACATTGTCAGTTTCCATATTTGCTAAGATCTATCGTAGAAAGATTAAGGATTTTGGGCAAGAGCGACGTAAATATTCAATTAAAATGACTAAGTGTTTAGACCAATCCTTTGGTGGGATTAAAGAGATTAAGATATTGAATAAAGAACAATATTTTATTAATAACTATAAGGAGGCTAATAGCCAATATGTTAAGAATAGAAAGAAGTATACGCTATATTCAATTACACCTAAACCAGTATTAGAAGCAATCTGTGTGGTATCACTTATGGCAGTCATTATATTTAAGATACAAAGAGGTGTAGCAATTGAGTACTTCATTCCGACATTATCGGTATTTGCGATGGCAGCTATTCGTCTACTCCCATCCTTTGGTAAAATGGCAGCCTTATTAAGTTCAATTATGTTCAGTAAAGCGTCGGTTGATGCATTATATAAAGATCTTATGGAAATCAAATCGAATGAAGAGGAAGTAGAACGAATTTGGAGGGTGAATGATGATTTGCCATTTGAGAATGATATAGAGATTAGAGGAGTAGAATTCCAATATCCAGGCACGGATAAACCAGTACTTAATAATGTTACATTCCAGATTAAGAAGAATCAAGCAATCGCATTTGTCGGTGCGTCGGGAGCAGGCAAGACAACATTAGCAGATATTATATTAGGACTACTAGAACCTAATACAGGAAGTGTTTATGTAGATGGACAGGATGTATTTGCATCAATGGATGCGTGGCACAAGAAGCTAGGATATATTCCACAGAATATATATCTAATGGATGATACCATTCGCAATAATATTGCATTTGGCAAAGAGCAAGTTAACGTTAGTGATGAAGATATCTGGAAAGCGTTAGAGGGGGCACAACTTTCAGAATTTGTAAAAGGCTTAGAAAAAGGGCTTGATACAGAGATCGGTGAACGAGGTGTACGCTTCTCAGGAGGACAAAGACAGAGAATTGGTATTGCAAGAGCGTTGTATTACAATGCAGAGGTATTGATACTTGATGAAGCAACATCAGCGCTTGATAATGAAACGGAAAAAGCAGTTATGGATGCGATAGAGCACTTAGCAGGTAAAAAGACATTGATCATTATAGCACACCGTTTAAGCACAATAGAGAATTGTGATGTAGTGTATCAGGTCGCAAATAATAATGTACTAAGAAGAGTGGAGTGAAAATTCTATGAATGTATTATATATTACAAATAATGCTAAATTATATGGGGGTAATCATGCCATGCTTGCTATGATACTAGATCTGAGAGAGCAGTATGGCATTAATCCAACGGTTCTATTGCTAGAAGAAGGTGATTTAACTACAAGGTTAAAAGCGCTTAATATTAATTACATAGTCCAACCATTTGCAGGGTGTTTTGTAGAAAAAGGGAAAAATAAATTCAGACCGTTACTATATTATTTCAGAATGAACTATAAAGCAATTAAATTATTAAAAGAAAAAATTATAAAGATGGAATGCTTTGAAATAATACACACAAATACAAGTGTAATTGATATTGGGTATTTTTTGAGCAAGTACTTGGGTGTGAAACATATTTGGCATATTCGTGAAGTTGGGGATCATTATAATATCAGGCCATTATTACCTAAAAGTATATTTAAATATCAATTAAATCAAGCAAATGCAATTATTACAATATCAAAATTTGTGAAGAATGTGATCCATCTAAAATATCACATAGATGGTAATTTGGAACTAGTGTATGATGGGGTATTACCTAATTCTGATTATGTAAAGTGCGAAGATAATAGTAATGACAAACTTCAATTTTGTATGGTAGGACTCATAAGTGATAAAAAAAATCAATTGGATGTAATACAAGCAGTGAATCAACTGAGTATACAATTTAAGAATCAGTTTGAAATTACATTTGTAGGAGAAGGAAAAGAAACTTACCAATGTTTACAAGAATATATTCAGCAAGAAAATTTGATGGATTATGTAAAGTTATTGGGATATCAGAAGGAAGTTTATCCTATATTAGAAAGTATGGATGTGGGGATTATGGCATCAGAATGTGAGGCATTCGGTAGAACTACTGTGGAGTACATGATGCATTATATGCCTGTGATAGCTAGCCGATCAGGTGCCAATTTAGAATTGGTGCAGGAGGATGTAAACGGATTGATATTTGATAATCATGATGTGAATGGAATTGTCAAATGTATGCAATATTGCTTGGAAAATAGAGAGAAGGTCTGTGAAATGGGAAAAAATGCACATGAGTTTGCAATGGAGCGATTTACGACTAAGATGAATACGGATGATATATATAGGGTCTATAGAGAAATTAGTGGAGATAAAATATTATAATATAGGGAGAAAAAAAGATGAAGCGATTAAAAAAATGTTACCAAGTAGATTTCAAGAAGAATATGAAGTAGTAAAACAATATAGGAAATGAATTGAAGGATTACAATGGCTACTATTTTTAATAGTACCATTACATCAAGTGAATGGTTGGTTAATAAATCTTTTTCACCCAGACGTTCCGCAATGGGATATCAAGCTCTATATCCTCTCTATAGAATTCTAAATGATATAAAATCATGGAAATCGGGATGGGACAATCTACTCGCATGATAGATCAATATGCGAGGTATTATAATAAAGAACATGTTATTGTAGAACATGATTAGAGTTGGATAGAATATTTTCAAATAGGATATAAATTACAAGAACAAAGTACTATAGTGCAATTAAACTTAGTCGAAGAAAAAAAGGTTTTAGTTTATGAAAATTTTCAAGAAACTTTTAAAAGTCAAAAGTTTGATTTTATCTGTATTGATGATCCATTTGGAATGAATCAAACTATAGCTAGAATCGATATTTTAAAAATAATACCAGATTGCTTGCAGGACAGATTCGTAATCCTATTAGATGATTTACAAAGAGAAGGGGAGCAAAGAACACTTCTTGAAATTGAACGTGTTATGAGTGAGAATGGTATTGCATATGCCAAAGGAATTTATAGTGGTGTGAAATCTACTGTAGTTTTGTGTTCGGAGGATATGAAGTTTTTATGTACTTTATAAGGTGGTAAGGGATATTTTGTGCTATCCTATATATAATGGTATATTACACTCTGTGTGTGGACTAGTGGAATTCGAATAAATGGAAATCAATATGAGACTAAAAGGATAACAGATAATGAAGAATATGAATAAAAGTGAAGAAGATATTGTATTAAGTATATGTGTGATTACTTATAACCATGAAAAATACATAGAACAAGCAATGGATAGTATATTACAATTAGAATTTCCATTTCCTGTAGAAATTCTTGTTTCTGATGATGCATCAGGAGATCGGA
>JAWXVF010000181.1:0-4115 GCA_044425555.1 Eubacteriales bacterium | reverse complement strand
TTAAATTCTAAATATTCCTCCAAGTATTGCTGTACTGTTTTCATGCTTCATCTCTCCTTTTATGTTTTAGAAATATTATAGCAAATACTGGGAGAGAATGAAGGATAATACTTGATTATCTATCGAATATACAATAGGGAGGAAGTTTATGTCACAAATATTAGGACAAGCACTACTGGAGGCGGCAGCACAAACATTTGTAGGGGCCATTTCTTCATACTCTTTTGATGCCATGAAAAACAAAATACATGCAGACAATAAATTTGAAGGAGCATTCGATTTATGGGAAAGGGGAATTCATTGTAAAAATGTTGATTTTGAAGATTCTATTGAATTTCATGGGTTACTATCTCCATATATTCAATTGTTCCCAAGAGATCCATATGAAAATGCTGTTCGTTGGAATTCGTTATACGATTTCGAAGGAAAAATTGATGCAAAGGAATTTAGTAATCTAGAATTTTATGCTGGTTCAGACGAAACAATTAGAACAGGGTCATTAAACGGAGAAACTCTAATTGGGCTATATAGTCGATATGGTTACATAGGAGAGGGGGTACTAGGTGTTATTTCAACAAACTACTTATTAAAGATGATTCCGGAATTCTTTAATGAAAATTTCTTTGGTGTACATGCATGTATTAGAGGTACTCTATCTCGTTGTCCATCGCAACATGGTTTCATTGCTCAAGGAATGTTTCAAAAAATTGGATTATCCTTAAACACAGATTTATATAAAGAAATTCCTTATTTGAAAATTAATTCCATCAAACTCTATAGAAAGGATAGAGATAAAATTTGCTCTCTATTGGGTTCACCTTGGGCTGCAACCGATGATGCAAAAATCCCATATTTAGTTCAATATGGTTATATAAGTAATCCACAAGAACTAAATAAATGTGTTCATCATATAAGAACATCGCCTTCATGGGATGATGTTAAAGTATTTTATGATGCTATCAAAGTACCTTCTCCATCTCTTAGTTTTACTAACAATTTTATTCTATAATTTGGAATGAATATATGGCGGAAGATATAAATAATAAGGAATATTTTTAGGGTTATAATATTCAAAAAAATCATTGCTTTCTTTAAATATAGCTTTCTGAAATAAATTAAAAGTCTCTTTGGCAAATTGGTTTAAATTTGAGTTATTACCCCATATTGTATTTATATGTAGAACTCCTGGATATTCAGGCACTGCCACTAGAGAAAGAACAATTTTACTGTGTTTTTTTATTTCGCAAATTGTTTCATGGGTAATGTTTCCATCAAAAATGTGACGATATATAATATCACTACATACGCCCTCAGATGATAATAGATTATTCATTTTAGAAAACATGGACAATTTATTTGTATTGGATACTTCTAGTAAATTAAAACAGTCATTAATTATAATGTCAAATTTACTTTTACAAGAATTTATGTATTTCAAGGCATCATTCTCTATATAAATAAAACGTGAATCATTTAATACATCACGTGCATGCTGATAATATTTTTTCATCAAAGCTAAAACCATTGGATCATAATCACATAGTGTTACCGTTTCAATTGAAGGATATTTTAATAGCTCAAATGCTGTAAAAAGAGAGCCACCACCGATTACAAGTGCATCTTTAGGCGATTCTATAAAACTTATTGGTAAGTGTACTAGGATTTCGTGATATAAGCATTGATAATTTTGAATATGCTGTATCTCGCCATTAATAACTAAAACATACCCTAATATATGGTGTTCAAATAACTGTATTTTCTGTTTTGCAGACACCAAATCTTCTAATAATACTAGGTCTTTAAGGTATAAACAAACTGTCTCATTTTCACAAAAATTCATAACACTATTCCCTCCTAAGGTTCATAGATAACGTAATACGTAAAGGATAATCAAGTATTATCCTTTACTTCTTCCATATATCTAAACATTTTAATATATATGGCTTATATTTTAGCTAATATTTTCTTTTTCAGTTCCTCAGCCAATCTATCTGCATATCGTAAAGGTATTGGCACTTGATCGCCTGTTGCTGTCATCTTTTTTACAATTTCTAAAGCCATTTCAGAATTAATTGCATTTCCTTTAGATACCTTTACATCATTTCCATTTGTAAATACTCCGATAGTTGGCTTTCTTCCCTCGAGAATGCCTGCTAATGTTGCAATATCTAATTGAGTTTCGTCTGTTACTCTACTATTATAAAACATATATAAGTCAGGTGTTACTTTAAAGTTTTTATATATAGTAGTATTTGTAAGCAAAAACAATTGTATTTGCCAAAACTCTAACCCTAGTTGAGTGTTTATATTAGGTATTTCATAGATTTTTTCATTAAATCCTATAAATTCATTTGTTTTGTAGTTAATAAGAGAAATCATACAAATACAATATTGCTTATTTTCATTATCAAACACTCTAAAATCTACACCAGCTACTACATTTATATCTTTTATTTCATTTCCGTCAGATTTAAATTTTCTTAATCCTTTATGTATTTCAATTGCATCTTCTTCTGTACGAGGTGTAACTTCACGGAACATAAAAGGATTGATATCTAATAAATTGTGTAAAAATTCTGTAAACGTATATGCGACCTTCTTTATTCTTATATGACAATCTGCTTCTCGCACATAATATACAGGTGGTTTTTCACCTTCATTCACATTAAAAAATGCGAAATCACAACCTTGGGACATAAAAAATACAAAATCTGTATCTTTCAATGAAAAATCACAATTATTTTCTTCCAGCAATTCTTTTGCTCCCTCTGACACATCTAATACATCATCCATAAAACAATGTATACCAGCCAAAAATCTGCCATGAGTTCCTCTCCCCATAGCTTGCATGAATTCCGAATAAGCCTCTGGTAATTTATTATTAGCTGCTTTTTTTTTCAATAATTCTAAATCATCACTCGTGCACGGTTTTAACTCAATATCTTTACGTCTTAATTCTTCTAGAAATTTATTGATATATTTCATTATAAATTCTCCTTTTATTATTTATGGAACAGACCTTACTTGAACTCTAATAATATCAATATTGGGAAATTCATTTTGGAATGAATCAATAATCCAATTACAATTATCACAAATTTCAAAATCTGAAACTATTTTAATTTTTCCTACAATAGCAGACGTTCCATCTTGAACGGTGTCTGCATATTCGTTCCGTAAAAATTCAATCATATTTTGTTCTGTGTGGTGAACATTATCTGGCCAAGGACCACCAGTATAATAATTGTTTTCTGTAACTACAAAATTACCTCTTTTAGTGCCACCACTAATGCTTTCTAAGGTTATATTCTTTCCATTAATTTCTCCTGTTGCACCTCCAATAGTTTTAGTTCCTGATACAATATTCGGTGCTAAGAAACCAATTCCACCATTTATTAAGCTATTAAAACCAACATCATACCAATTTAGTTCCTTCCATGTTTTTCCTTCTAGAATCAACTGAGAAACTATCGATTCTCCTGCACCTGTTATAGCACCTTCACCAACTTGTAAAACTGCTATAGCAAAATCATCCCCACCAATTTTTAGTGTAGTGTTGAAAAACTTAAAACTTTTTGAAAATTTTGCTAGTTTTGCAAATTTCAATGTACTAAGCCCAGTTCCTATGGCTCCAGTAATTGCTCCCATTGCACCGACAAAAACGTATTCTGCTGTGCTACTAACTTCTTTGTTCCATACATCCATTCCAGCTGTAACACCGACTGCTATTACCCCACCAATAAGAGCACCTTTGCCGATGGATACAGCTGCAACAGCTAAACTAGCACCACCTGTCAATACTACAGCTCCTGCCACTGTTGCGACTATTGTAGCTACTACAACTACAGCTACAATTCCAGCTAATACATTTCCAACTAATCCCCAAACATCAACCCCTTTCTCCATCGGTGCATCATCAAAAGGTTCATAGTACACAAAAACAGTACCTTTTAAGATGGTTCCATTCTTCCCTTTTATATCAAACTGATTGCACGTGGATATACTACTTTCTGTAACCTCCATAGTGGTATTCATTTTCAGTGCTAGAATTTCTCCTAGTGGTGATTTAAAGTTGATATTGGGTGCATTAAACTGTATGCCACCTAATGCATAAA
>JAWXVF010000016.1:0-29786 GCA_044425555.1 Eubacteriales bacterium | reverse complement strand
GTGGCTCACGAACACCTTCCTCAACCTCTTCCTCTTTTAGAGGCTCTATTTCTTTTGGAGTCTCTATGTCTTTTGTTTTCTTACTTGTTTTCTTAGTTGGTTTCTTACTTGGTTTTTTCCCAAATCTATCTATTAAGGTATCTACATCGTATCCATTAAGAGATTCCATAGCCTTATGCATACAATCGTTACAAATAGTAACCTCAGTTAACAAGCGAAACATTTTACCTGCTTTGCTTTCAGGTCTTCTACAAATATAACATACATCTTCATACTCTTTCTCTAATTCCTCTTCCTCTTTGGTAGGGGTACTATCCTCTTTTTCCACTTCATCTATTTCAGAATCTAAAATTTCATTGTCTTGCATTTGGTTACCTATCTCCTTCCATGTATTGGAATCCAATACAATCTATATTATATATGTTTTCTTAAAAATATCATTACTATTAATTTATATCATTTCACCACGGAAATCAATAGATAGATGAAAATAATCCTCGTCAATTGACGAGGATTACTATTATTGAACTGGTTTCCCACCTAATACAATCTGGATTTCTTCTTCTGCATAACCTTGACGCTGTAACTTCTGAACCGTTAGAGTCACCGTTTCTCCAGCTCTATAATATTGAATCTTCTCCATTAAATCTTCCATAGAATAAATAGTATCACCATCAAACTTCGATAAAATATCTCCTACTACTAGACCTGCTTGATCTGCCGCCGATCCTTCTGTAATTACTTTTAAATATAATCCATCTGGTAAGTTATAGGCTTCTGATACATCGCCAGTTACTTGAAATCCATTAATTCCAATAAATCCCTGTTCATTAGTCGGAACTTTTACTCTCGTTTCTTTGACCATTAATTCATCTAAAATCGGTTTTGCTTGGGAAATTGGTATAGCATACCCCATTCCTTCTACTAGGCTTCCTCCTATTTTATTAGAATTAATCCCAATTACTTGCCCTTGCATATTTAACAAGGCTCCACCTGAATTCCCCATATTAATAGCGGCATCCGTTTGTATTAAAACATTTGTTGTTGTTTCATTGGAATTAGCAAGACTTTGCATCTCTAAAGGGCGATTCAAGGCACTAATCACTCCTGTAGTTACTGATTGTCCATAGCCTAATGCATTTCCAATAGCAATAGCCGGTTCTCCTACTTCTAAGGCTTCTGAATCTCCCAACTCTGCTATGCTAATTATGTTTAATGTACTCATTTTTATCTGGGATAAAGGAATGGATACGATTGCTAAATCCATAATAGCATCACTTCCTTTTACTTGCCCTTCCACACTTTCTTCATCTATGAAATTCACATGGATGTAAGTAGCATCTGCAATTACATGGTAATTCGTTGCAATTAATAACTCTTCTTCATTCTCACCTATTATAATTCCAGATCCTGAAGACTCTTGTACCTCTTCGTATTTCTGTCCAAAGAAACTACCCGATACAGTTGTACCTGTATTAATAGCAACTACAGATGGCATTACTTCATTCACCACCTCTGTAACATCTAATATTCCATTCGATACATTTCTTATATTTTCTACCACTTCCACTGTTTCAAATTGTTCTATCACTTCATTGGGAATAGTCTGAGGATTCAGATAAGAATCTATTCGATCTACCGAATGAAATGCAACTCCCGCAAATCCACCAAATATAATACCTAGCACCATTGCCATTGCTACTTTTCTAAATATTCCATTCCTCGGCTTCTTACTACGCTTTTCTTTTATAGTAGATGGTTTTGGCACATTACTTCGATAAAAATCTTCTGGATAAATATCCGAATACACTCCTCTTGTAGGTTGCACATCCACTCTCGCAACAGATTGGTCTACTTCTCCCACTTGTACAGAAGTTCCGTATTGCTCCTCATTTTGATTTTGATTGTAGTTATCGTTATCATACATAATCATTACCTCCTCTTCGAACTCTTTCTTCATTATATTTATTGTAATGAATAGTTGTGTTTTTTATGTGAATACTTGGTGAACAAACAGTTATTTTTTCCAAAAGTTTTTATTCATTGTTAATTTACCAATTAACGCTGGCGATAATAAATGATATCGCTTCCCTAATTGATATCCTATCCATTTATATGCAGATGTTACATACATAGGTAGGACTTGCTTTCTTAAACCTTCTTCTAGTAAGATTCGTCTCGTTTTTAATACAAGCTTTACACCTTCCGAACTAGAGGAAATTCCTTGAAACACTTCTATGTTCATTGCTTGCGATACTCCTAGGTCAAAATTACGCTGAAGTTGTTGGTAATTCGTATAAGAATGAGAATGTAGCACCTTAGCACTTCCTACGTAAGCAATCTTATATTTGTTCTTAATCACCTTAGCTGCATAGATCATATCCTCATTGAAGATAGCGGATTCTATAAATCCCTCTAACTCCATGTAAATTTTTCTACGATACATGGCACATACATTAGAGCAGAAAAAAGTTTTAATTCCTAATCTCTCTAAATCCTCAATAGACTTCACAGAATCCTCTTTCGGATAATTAAAGTCTCGTGTAATTCGCTCTATTGGAGAGCTTTTTTCTGATACTATTTGTCTTGCATATGCGATGGCAACTTCTTTCTCTTCTAAGGCATTTTTCAACTTCTCCACTAATTGATCGTCATTTGGAATAGCATCTTGTGTCATGCACAAAACATACTCTCCTTTCGAAAGACACATCCCCTTATGTCTTGTTGCTCCATGATCAAATTCCTCTTTGCTATGACTTACAATGGTAATGTAATCACACGGAATGTCTTCACTCTGTAATTGTAAGTGTAATGCACACTCTCCTTCTATTTTCGTATGCAATAATATAATACGATTAATGGAAATTGTTTGCTGTTGTAATTTTTTTAACAATTCAAACAATTTATAATCTGGTGCATACGTAGGAATTACTACATCTATTTTCCCTTCTTCCATTGCCAACCTTTCTTCTATAATCTATCCTCTACCAATAATACATGGATAAAAAGGAGCTGTATACACAGCCCCTTCATTACTTCTTGTTAATTAATATACTTCGATGTATCTGTTCGAATCTGTTCACTATATCCTATTGCATCTTCTGAAACTTCATAATCCATTTCTTTAAATAAGAATTCATGTAACAATACAATATTTTCTTCTAAATTCGTTGGCACAATACTACTTCCCACATGAATAGTCTCTGTTACATATTCATTCTGGAATGGAAATCCCCCATTATCTACAATAGTATATTTTGATAGTGCCGTCATCAGACTCAAAATTTCCTCTAAGGTTAACGAAGTTGCTACATATCCAAACACTTCATTAGCAATACTATTTAAGGTACTAACACTTGCTCCTCGTGCTTCCTCTGACATAGCAATAATCACATCACGTTGTCGCTCAGTACGTCTAAAGTCATCCCCTAACGTATAACGAATTCGACAATAAGCCATGGCTTGCATTCCATCTACTCGTTGTAATCCTGCTGTTTCTAATGGTGTGTAAGAACGATCCAACTCTTCTGCCATACTATATTGGTAATCATTTAAGTAACCAATCTCACTCTCTGTAATATCAAGCATGATTCCACCTAACCTATCCACTGTTTCAATCACACCTGTGAAACCTACGGTTATATAATCAGTAATATTTAGATCCAAATTCATATTCAACATATTAATCCCTTGTTCAGGACCACCTTGCGAATAAGCATAATTAGCCTTGTTATATTTATCATTTCCTACGTTTAAGTACGTGTCACGATACACAGATACCAATTTCACTTCATGGGTATCCTCATTAATAGATGCTACCATAATCGTATCGGATAAAGTTCCTTTTCCCAACGCACCTGTTCTAGAGTCTACTCCAAACAACGCAATATTTCGATAACCTTTTAGACTTTCCTTTTCTGCTACCGCAGTGTTTACTACAATATTTTCTTCTTTAATATCCACACGAATTGGCCCGTTATCCTCCACTTTACGTGCAAAGTAAAATACAACCAGAACTCCTAACAATACTACTATTTCAATTGTAAATAAAATGATTCTCTTCTTTTTCTTCTTAGACTGCATTTCTGCTGAGTTATTTACTTGTTTTGACTTCTTCTCCCTTGTTGCCATTTTCTTACTCCTTTAGTATGCATTTTTGTTCACAAAACCTTTAATTATTGTTAATACAACTATCTTAACATCTAATCCCATAGACCAATTCTCTATATAATACAAATCATATTCAATACGCTTTCGTATGGAAGTGTCCCCTCGATACCCATTTACTTGCGCCCATCCAGTTAAACCTGGACGCACTTGGTGCTTAATCATATAACGAGGAATCTCTTCTTTAAACTTCTCTACAAATAATGTTTGCTCTGGCCTTGGTCCAATGAGACTCATGTCCCCTCGTAGCACATTAAATAATTGTGGTATCTCATCAATGCTTGTCCTTCGCATAAATTTACCAATCTTTGTAACTCTAGGATCATCTTTCACTGTCCAAGATTGTTCATCCTCTTTAGGTTTTAAAAATTTCATAGAACGAAACTTGTACATAGAAAACCCTTTGTTGTGAAGCCCTACGCGTTCTTGTGAAAAAATAATAGGTCCTTTACTAGTTACTTTAATCAACATCATACATAATACCATAATCGGACTAGAAAGTACAATACCAATTATTGCTCCCACTACATCTACAATCCGTTTTGCTATTTGGTTCATAGTATTGGATAGAGGAACATGACGTATGTTAATTACAGGTAATCCAAGCAAATCTTCTGTATATGGTTTACTTGGAATAACACTATTGTAGTCAGGAATAAATTTTGTATGTACTCCTGATTTCTCACATAGTGTTACAATTTCTTCTAATCGTCCATAATCTGCTAAAGCAAGTGTAACGGCTATTTCATCTAACTTATTCTCTGGTAATATGAGAAATAAATTATCAATATGACCAATTACTCTAACCCCCTTATAGGTAACACCTCGCTCCATCTGATCATCTAAAATTCCACGAACGACATATCCCCATTGTGGATTTGCTTCAATTCGATTAATATACTCTTCTGTAGCTCTTGAATATCCTACTAGTAAGACATACTTAATATTGTATCCTCTTTTTCGTATATTCAATAGAAAGATACGTTGTAATTGCCTTACTATACCACCTAATACCATATTAATCATATAGAATAAAAACATCATGGATCTAGAATAATCCATTTGATAAATAAGATAGAGTCCACCTAATATAATAATAATTCCACACGTATTTGCTTTGACTAAATCATATACTTCTCTAGATACACGACTTACTCGCCTTGGCGTATATAACCGAAAACAAGAATATAACATTAAATAGACTGGCACAATTACATAAAGCAATGAAAAATATACTAACATACCTAGTACACCTTCATTATCCTCTAAAGGTATCATTCCACTTTCCAAACGAACATACCAAGCCAATATATAGGAAGTTATTATCACAATTGCATCAATGAGCACTTGTAAACGATTAAAATATCTCTGGTTGTCTTTAATCACAATCTGCTCCTATCTTACTACTATACGAACTTATTTTCCTAATTGATAAACTCGTACTTTTATTCACTATTTAACATTTTACAATATTGTTACAAAAATATCAACTTAAGTTTTTATTAATTTCTTCCAAGCACCAATTTCCTTATACAATTTATCCATAATTCCCATTGAATTATTAAATAATTGGTGTTATTTTTAAATCTTATAGGGACTCTTCTCTCTTTCGCTTCCTTCGTATGACAGAAGCAAATTCCTCGTATAATCCCTTTACAATATAAGGTTCCATAACCTTTTTTCATAAAAAATAGTATTTTCACCAAAAAACCAAATACTAACAGTGGTATATTAAATAGAATCTGTATCCATGGCATATTTTTATAAATTAAATAAACGCTATTCTTAGAGGCTAGGGAAATCTTAAACTCATTATATCTAGATCCACTCACTGCACTTCCCGCATGGTACACAATTGCTTTTGGTGTATACCAATTCTCATATCCGTAGATTCTTGCCCGATATCCAAGATCCACATCTTCTAAATATGCAAAGTGATGTTCATCAAATACTCCAATTTCATCTAATACACTCTTACGATATATCGCCGCCCCCGCACATGCAGAAAAAACCTTACATTCTTTGTTTGCTTTTTGCACGAAATCCCCTTTGCATCTTGCAAATGCCCATCCTAATGCACAATACAAATCCCCTGCTCCATCTATTAACTTCGGATTCTTCATGTCTACCATCTTAGCCGACACCGAAAAGATCTTCTCTGATTTAGAAATAGATTGTTCCATCTCCTCTACAAAATTAATATCTACTGTGGTATCATTATTTAATAAAATAACATAACAGGTGTCAGATAATTCAATCCCCTTATTTACCGCACTGCTAAATCCTGTATTTGCTCCCATACATACCACTTGTATAGAAGGAAATGTATCTTGTACCAATTCTGCACTTCCATCTGTAGAGCCGTTATCAATTACAATAATTGAAAATTCTCGCATACTCTGTTTTTCTAGTGATTGTAGGCATTTTTCAATGTATTGCATTCCATTATAATTCGGTATAACAACCGTTATTTTATTGTCTATCTCCACCACTATCCTTTCCATAAGGGATCTAATAAAAACTCTTTTCCATAAGTCTTTTTTAGGATTTCTAATCCAAAAGCAATACTAATTTCCTTAATACGATCTTCCGATTCGAAATGTAGTTCTTCTTTTTTCACTTCATATTCCTCTAGGATTTCTTCATATATTGGTTCATATTCTTCACACAATCTCATGGTTCGTATATCTAATGCAAATACATTTTGCTGTAACATAGCACGATTCATATAACCACTATAATACTTTGGTAATCCTTCATACATCACTTTATGATTTGTATCATATGCTCCACTTACAATCTTGTTTTTCTTATAAGTAAATCCTCCCACAGCAACCAGATCCTTTCGTTGCTCAAAAAGGTCTTCCCTATACTCTATGCGATAAAATCCCAAATGCCTCGTGTGTTCCACTCTTGCACAAATCTTCTGTTGTGTTAAAAAATCTTCTATCGCACATTTCCCTGCTTCATATGCATATATTTTGCTATCTGGATTCACTGCTGTGGAATCACTGTGACAACGCCAATGATACAAGATTTTAGGTATATGTGCAATCTCATTTTGTGTTACAGAAGATACCACTCTTAGAAATACATCGTAATCTTGTGCCCCATTATATTCTCCACGAAATTCTAATTTTCGTAGAGTTTCTGTACGAATAGTGGCAAAATGACAAATGTAATTATTCGACAAAAATAAATCATAATTAAAATCTGGTTTTATATGTGGTTCATAAAATTGTTCCATGTCCTCATCACACTTATCTTCATCGGAATAAATCATCTCCAACAAAATAGAACATTCCAAATATCCATTAATATCCTCTACTACTTCATATAAAGCATCTTTGGTTATCACATCATCATGATCTAATAAACTACAGTAATCTCCTGTAGCATACGACAATGCCACATTGGTATTCTCTGCAATTCCACGATTTTCTATTACAGGATAATAACGAATACGAGGATCTTCATATTCTCTTACTACTTCTTCTACTTTTTTACTGCTACTAGCATCTGCTAGAATCAACTCCCATTTCCCATAACTTTGTACTATTACAGATTGTATCATCTGTCTTAAATGCTCTGGCTTCGTTTCATACGCAGGCACTAGAATACTAATTAGAGGTTCATACTCAAAAATTGTATTGCATTGCCTGCTATACTCCTGTTGTGATACATCTACAAAAACATATGGTGTTTCTTTTCGTAACAACCGTTCTTTTATTGCATAATAAGTAGAAGGCAACCCATTTTTCTTTAAGTAACGAATTGCCTTCTTGCTATTTTGCGGTGTTATTTTCTTACAAATTGAGTTCCACTTCATTGTATACAATCCCACTACCGACTCCATATGGAATCTTTGCTTACCTTTAAATATAACTTTTTAGTTCATTAGTTAATGTTTCTACTTGTTTTGTTGCATCTTCTAAGTTAGCACCTTTTACACCCATGTAGAATTTAATCTTAGGTTCTGTACCAGAAGGTCTTGCACAACACCATGAATCATTTGTCAAGTCAAAATATAATACATTTGATTTTGGCAAATTAGTGGAAGTCACTTCTCCTGTTGCTAATGTCGTAACCTTATCTTGTGCGTAATCACGTACAGAGATTACTTCTAAGTCACCAAATTTCTTAGGAGGATTGTTTCTAAGCTTGTCCATTATTTCTGCAATTTGCTTAGAACCATCAATACCTTTTAAAGTAATTGTATATAAGTCTTCTTTGAAGTATCCATATTTCTCATAAAGATCAATCATAGCATCCCATAGGGTAAGTCCTTTTTTCTTATAGAAAGCTGCTGCTTCACATAAGCACATTACTGCTACAATGGCATCTTTATCTCTCGCATGAGTTCCTGCAAGACAACCATAACTTTCTTCTAGACCAAATACGTATTCATTAGACCCTGTTTCTTCAAATAATTTAATCTGTTCTCCAATATATTTAAATCCTGTTAATACTTCAATTAATCTAGTCTTATAATCTTCTGCAATAGCATCTGCTAAATTAGTTGTTACAATAGTTTTAATTAGAGCAGGATTCTTAGGCATAGTGTTTGTTGCCACACGCTCACGAAGGATATATTCTGCTATAATCATTCCAGACATATTTCCTGTAAAAGGAATGTATTCTCCTGTTTTCGTATCTTTTGCATAGATGCCAAGACGGTCAGCATCTGGATCCGTTGCTAATACTACATCTGCATCTTTTTCTTTCGCTAATGCTAACGCTAATTTAAATGCTTCCGGATCTTCTGGGTTAGGATATGCCAATGTTGTAAATTTTGGATCTGGCATTTCTTGTTCTGGTACTACGAACACTTGCTGAAATCCTAGTTCAGATAAAATTCGTTTTACTGGTACATTTCCTGTTCCATTAAATGGAGAATACACGATTTTCAAATCATTTCCCATTTCTTTAATCACATCTAAATGTATAATCTGTTTCTTAAGTTCTTCCATATATGCAGTATCAATTTCATCTCCAATAACACAATACAGTGATGCGTCAATTGCCGCTTGCTTTTCCATTGTTTTTACAGTGTTATAATCCGTAACATTCTTAACTTCTGCTATGATCTCATCGTCTTTTGGAGCAGTTACTTGTGCGCCATCTTCCCAGTATACCTTATATCCATTATATTCTGGTGGATTGTGACTAGCAGTTACTACTATCCCTGAAATACAACCCAACTTTCTAATAGCATAAGATAGCTCTGGAGTTGGACGTAGTGAATCAAATACATATGCTTTAATTCCATTTGCTGCCATACATAGAGCCGCTTCATCTGAAAATTCTGGCGACATAAATCTTGAATCGTATGCGATAGCAATAGATGGTGCTACTACACCATCTTGTTTTAAAATGTAGTTAGCTAATCCTTGCGTTGCTTTTCTTACCGTATAAATATTCATACGATTCGTACCTGCACCAATAATTCCTCTTAGACCACCTGTACCAAAATCTAAATCTTTGTAAAAACGTTCTTCGATTTCCTTCTCATCTGATTGAATAGATTGTAATTCCTTCTTTGTCTCTTCATCAAAGTATGCATCCTCTAACCAAAACTTATAGGTTTCTTGATAAGTACTCATATGTTCCTCCTACTATTACATTATTATATTTCCTATTTTTATTTTCTCACTGCACCTATTATATACCCAAATCTTAGATGCGTAAAGCATAATCCGTTCGTTCTAGTGAAAAATTCACATTATAATGAGGATCTCCTAATTGAATAAGGCGAATCCATTTCCAACGAAAGCTTTCTACTTCTATCTGTTGTTTCGAGAAATCCCCTTGGTTCCTATCTATTTTTCTTACTTTCTTATCATAACAATACAATTCACAATAAGGATTCCATACATTTACATATCCCTCTTCTTGTAACTTTAGACAGAAATCAATGTCTCCTAAAGCGTGCGTAAATGCTTTATCAAATCCTCCAACCTCTCGAAACTTATCTTTCTTTACCATAAGGCAGGAACCTGACACTGCTGACACATTCTGTGCATAAGCAAGTCTTCCCATATAACCAATTTGCTTCTCTTCTACTCCTTGTAAAATATAATCTGCTGTTCCCTGACTTCCAAGTCCTATTACTAAACCCGCGTGTTGAATTCTTCTCTCTTCATCATATAACTTAGCACCTACTGCACCTACATCTTCTCTCTGTGCGTACATTACTAATTCTTCTATCCAATTTGCCACAATCACTTTCGTATCATTCGTTAGAAAAATAAGATACTCCCCATTCGCCATAGAAGCTCCATAATTATATATCTTAGCCTCGTTGTCCTCTCCTTCATACTGTATTAATCGAATCTTCTTGTGTTGTTCTATTTGTCTGTAATAGGATTGAATATCATCCGTTACACTATCATGTTCTATGATGATAACCTCATAGTCTTGATACATAGTCGTATGTAAGATAGATTCTACACACCTTGCTATATCTGTTGTGGCATCTTGATTATGGATAATAATAGATATTTTAGGAGTATCCATTAAAGAATACTTTATCCTAAAAATTTCATCACTCATTCTAGACGGTAATACTTGCACATCATTATAACCGCATTGACTCAAATGATCTCGTATTACGCTTTTAGATGCTTCCATTATATAAGTTTTTGACGATTGGCTTATTTCTCGTTCCCCTTTCATAAAACGCGAATAATAGAGAACTTTCGGTATATGTATGACTCGATTGGCTCTACTTGTCATTCGCAATGTCATGTCTAACTTATGTCCCCCTTCATAAGCAGGTCGAAATAACTTTTTACCTTGTAGCAGTTCTTTATGAAACATACTAAAATTCCCTATATAATTCATAGCTCGTAAGGTGTCAATTGCATAATCTGGCTTAAACCGAATATCTACCATTTGGTTAATATCATTTTTCCTAAAAGTAGCCTCATCACAGTAAATGTAATCTGCATCATTTTCTATGATACATTGTACATAATCAAATAAGAGACAAGGATGCAACAAATCATTTTGATCCAGTATTCCTATATATTGACCATTTGATACTTCACAACATTGATTTAAGTTTTCTAATTCTCCTTGATTTCTCGACAACTTATGATACCGAATTCGTTGATCTTGTTTGCTATAAGTCTTACATAGTTCACCTACATAAGTGTGTGATTCATCCGACACATCTACTATACATAATTCCCAATTCCCATATGTTTGTTCAATAACACACGTTATCATTTCCTTCAAGTGTGTTTTATTTGTATTAAGCACCATTACTAAAATACTCACCTTCATATCTAGTGGAAATATCTCTTGCTGTTGTGATTTTCTCGTAACCACACTTGGAAAACTTGCCTTCCCATAATACTTCATTGTTTTACGATCCATGCATTCTTCTGCTAACTGATATAATTTTTCCTTACTCTCTAACGTTCCATCCCCTTTACGTTTAGATCCATGTTCAAGAACCTCCTTTAATTCTTCTTGTAAGCGTAGAATTTCTGTTCTTGCATCCCCTAACTCCATAGCATAGTTAACTGCTTTTCTCTTTTCTTCCTCATATTTAATTCGATAAAAATCTTGTCCCTTATCTTCCATTTACTTCCCTTTGATATCTAGATATTAATTAATCTCTTACCTGTATCTATATATTGTATCTCGTGTGTTATTTTATTCTTCTTACACAATTGTATAGAGTATTCTCCGTGTGGTAGTGTAGTAGCTTGGAACCGAACAATCATACCTGATAATTCATTGTGAACCTGATTCTCTACTAACATGGTTACATCCTTTCGATATTTCGGCAATACTGCAAAACTCCACGCTGTTTTCGATTCATTTTCCAATACTAAAGCAGTTTCATAACAAGCGTTATCCACATCTTTCATAAAACTCCAACCTTTGATCATTACCATACCATCTTCATTACTCACATCTTCTATATAATAATATGGGTGAATCTTATTACGTGCTAAAAATTTCTTAGCCCCTACATGAATAGGCACTTGCTCATTTCCTTCCTCTTCACATGATAATGTCAATATACAACCATAATAATCTGTATCTTGTATGAGATTTTTACTATAATAGGGATCATAATCTTTATAGAATGGATTTCGCTCATATAATAATGATCGTTCTTTATTTAAACGTTCTAATTTATCCTCTTCTTCCATATCATTTCCTCTAGAATACGATTCATGATGAATAGCCTCTATATGATTACACACTACATTGTAATACCCTCTCTCATGTAATCGGAAACAAAAGTCAACATCATTGTAAGCTACTGCCAACTCCTCGCAAAGACCACCTAGCTCTTGATACAATTTCTTCTTAACTAAAAGGCACGCTCCAGTCACTGCCAAGCGATTCCATTTCCCCCTATTATTCCCATAATAATGTACTACCTCATCTGTTTCACCTGTCAATTTATGAACAGGACCTACCTTAATATTAGAAACTCCAACGTGCTGAATCAACTTTTCTTCTGGGTAAAGTAATTTCATACCAACTGCACCCACATGATTACGCCGTGCAACTTCTAACATCTCATATAGCCAACCTTCATGAGTAAACTCTACATCATCATTTAAGAGTAATATATGATCTCCCACAGCTTCTTTTGCTCCCTTATTACACATTCTAGCAAAATTAAACTCTTCTATTTCAAATAAATAACGAAATCCATATTCTTCACTTAATTTCGTAACTTTATTTTGTTCTTCCAAACAAGACCCATTATCTACTACGATAATTTCATAAGGCATATCGTTAGTAATATATTTTTTAATAGATACTAAACACTTTTCCAACATTCTACTATTATCTTTTGAAGGAATAATCATTGAAACATAGATTCTACCATTTGTAATCCCTAATTTTTCTAATCCAGTTCGCCTAATTTCTTGTAACAGAATAGAATTCTTCACTAAATCACAAGAAGCATCCATACCCATCATAGCTGGTTGTTCCTCTCTATGATATAGAATTCGTGGAATGTGAAGTATGGATTGCTCCATTGAAATCCCTTCAATTACCAATTCATTCACAATGGTTGTTAATAGAGCATAGATATTCTCCACACTTATTTCATTGACAGTTTTAATATACTGATTACAATAAGTGTCTCGCACTGCAACCATACTCCCCATATAAAAGTGAGAAACAAAGGTATCTGGTGACCATTTTGGTTTAAACCATGGCTCTTTTCTTGTTCCATCCGCTTCCCTAACATCTTCGTCTCCATATACAATCAGTACATTTTCATCTTCAAAAGCCTTTTCTAAATAGATATGTGTCGCTTTGTGAAGCATTCCTTCCCCCATAGTGAATACTCGATACGGTAAAATCTTATCACTTGTATCACTATATGTTGTATCATCTTCTTCTTTTGCAATCCATTGTTCATAGGGATTTAATTGGCGTTCTAATTCTTCTTTATATTCCCGAATACATTTACTCTTTGTATAAATCTGCATCATTTTCATTATCCCTTTATCTTTCTTTCTCTTATGTTTCTAAAATACACGAAAGTTTATAAGTAATTTCCAATTGATTTCTATTCTTCTCTCTTCGCTCTTTCTTGGTTAACGTTCTAAATGATATTCCAATATTAGGATCAGTTGTTTGAAATAAATATTGGTTATTAGCTATCAAATACCCATTTGTCTGTAATTTCTTCCATAATTTTGGTACACTCTTACCGTTCCATTTTAGATCAAGTATTTGAACAAGACAAGGTACCATACAAGGATCCATCCGAATACTTCTTACTTCACTTTCTACTTCTAACACAATTGTATTCCCACCAACTACACTACTTTGAGAGAAGTATGAATTTTCCTCTTGGTAACCTTCTCCGTAATCTTCATAAATCTGTATACTCATTTCTTTCGCATGTGATGCTGACTGCATATGAGAGAATCTCATCACTAGATTCCCAATTTTATGATTCATTTCACCTTTTGTGAGGCGTTCCCCTGTTATTTCCTTTTGAAAAATAACTTCTTGTTCTCTTAATTCCTTTATTTCTTCTTGTGTTAACTCTAAAATTCTCTCTATTTGACTCTCTATTTGATTCTTGTCTTGGTTCTTAACCAATTGTTTCCCATAAGCATTTCCTAAGGTATAACAATAAAACCCTCGATAAGCAATGAATCTTGCATCCACCACTTCTCTCTTAATCCATTCGTAATCAATTACAATCCAAGTATCTTCTTGTACCAATATATTAGAGAATATAAAATCATAATTGGTAATCTCGATTCCATTATTATACGAAATAGCTTCATAATACTGTTGGAATAAAGACACAAATCCTTCCTGATCTCCCTTTTGTAAACATTCATCAAATAGACTTTCCAAGGAAACACCTTCTATATATTCTAATAGAAGAGAGTCTGTCTTATCTAGAATCTTATTAAATTTAATTTTACTACCTTCATAGCGTTTCGTCAACAGTTCATATGAGGTGACCATTTCCTTAATATGCTGGTTTGCTACCATGGTAAGTGGGTTTTTCTGAACACCTCTTACTTCATTATCTTGGAGAATAATATCAGTGCGTATCTCGTATTCTTCCTTACGCTCATTAGAATATTTACAATATTGTATAGGAAGCTTAGGGCCTACTATTACCATATAAGAATTAGAATATAGAGGAAATAATTCTTCTTTTATAATCGTATCATATACGAGAGATTCATCAAATAATAACATACGTTCTCTATCATAATTACATAGATTTGCATTTAATTCCCCTTGTTTTGGTAAATATTCATCCGAATATAACCATGTCATAAACTTATAATCTGGGTAAGGATAATAAAAGGCATATTCTTCTAAATGGTTCTTCTGTAATACCTCTTCTAAGCCTCTTTTCGTAAAAGTTTGTACGCCCCTATCTTCCTGATATCCCTCTAGTCCAGTAAAATAGGTTCCCACATGATCTTCTCTACAACCAGCCCAATATTTTAATCCAAATTGATTCTCTATGGCAATGACTAATCTCCCACTTGGTTTTAAATGCTTTTTCAATATCTTCACAAAATCTTTATATGGTGTAGAAGTTCCCATGTATCCTTTTGCATATTCAAAGACTCCAATCAGTAAGATATAATCATAATCATTTGGTAAGTGTGGCTCTATATCCTTAAAATTCCCAATATGAATAGTCACATTATCGCAGGTTCTATTGCGATTAGCATTAATAAGTGTACGCTTCTTTGACAATTCTACGCAATCAACTACTCCAGCTTTTTGTGCCAATATTCCTGTAATAGCACCACAACCAGATCCTACTTCTAACACTTTAGTTTTACCATCCATAGGTAACCATTCTACAATATTCTGACGTTGCTTAGAAAGATGATAAAAAATCGGCCAGCTTCCTCTTTCTTCTATAATCTGTTCTAATTGATCCGGTGTGTTGTGTTGTACAATTTCCAACAATTCATCCTCAATTGTCCCGTCACAATAAAAGTCTTCACCTGGGTAATACGTATCATCAATTCTTACCTTTCCAATCCTATCCATTTATTTAGCTGTTCCTTCCTCCACTCGAATTTTTGAGTCCATATCATAGTAACCAACTGTGTTCTTATCTGAAATCACTGTGAAATTAATTACATCATACAACCTATGATATACTTGAAAGAGATCCCCCTCATACCCTGTTACACCTAATGACAATAGATAATCTCCACCTTGCAAACTCATCTTCTGCGTAAAACTCACTTTCATAGTCCTTCCCTTTTCCACAGGATCTACTATAGCCTTTTCTACCACTGTATTCGTTCCTGTAATTTCTACACCTTTTACATCTTTTATTGTAAAAGCAATAATGGGATTTTCCACTCGCTTATGAAATGTTGCAGATATCACTACTGTAAATGAACTCTGCTTTAAAAAAGTAGTAGAGCAGATTCCTTGTTCGTCTAATAAATACATTTCAGTCATTTCTACTTCTTTCGTTCCATATTCCAAACGATCTTTATTATAACCCTCTGATAACTTAACTACTTGTTGATTCAATTCCTGATCATCTAATAAATTCCCTTCCTCCGAGGTCTCATTATATTGTCCTACTAATACTCTCTTATAAATATCCACCATTTCTTTCGGGCTACCTTCTCCAAGTTTCACTCCTTTATTTAGAAGAATTACTCGGTCACAATACTTGCTAATACTGCTTAAATCATGACTTACAAACAAAATCGTCTTACCCATTTTCTTAAACTCTTCAAACTTATGGTAACATTTCGCTTGGAAAAATACATCCCCTACTGATAAAGCTTCATCTACAATTAAGATTTCTGGTTCAATGTTAATGGCTACTGCAAAAGCCAATCGTACAAACATACCACTAGAATACGTTTTCACTGGTTGATGTACAAATTCTCCAATGTCTGCAAATTCTAATATACTATCAAGCTTCTTCGTAATCTCCGCTTCACTAAAACCTATCATTGTTCCATTCAAATAAATATTTTCAATGCCAGTATATTCCATATGAAATCCAGCTCCTAATTCAAGTAACGCTGAAATTCTACCATTTACTGCTACAGATCCAGAAGTCTGATTGAGAACACCTGTTATTATTTTGAGAATTGTCGATTTTCCAGAACCATTTGTACCAATAATACCAACTGTTTCTCCTTGTTGAATAGAAAGAGAGACATCCTTTAGGGCATAATGTTCTTTATACGTTTTTTTACGCAACAAACCAAGAGCCTCTTTTAAACGATCTTTTGGTTTCTCATACAATTTATATACTTTATTTAATTGTTCTATCTCAATTGCTGTATTTTTCTTTTCCTTCATGTTTCTTCCCTCTTACAACACATCGGCAAAATGCACTTTTAAACGTTTAAATAAAGTGGCTCCTAAGCCAAACAAAATTACTGTAATAATCCAAAAATAAGTGGTGGAATAAAAATCTTCAAAAAACCATTTTTCCTCAAATAAAGATATACGATATCCATTCACTATGTAATACACAGGATTTAACTTAAACAAAATATGGTATTCTTCTGGTAAAGTTGCTAATTGCCATAAAATAGGAGTTCCCCACATACCTAATTGTAGAAGAATCTGTATGATTTGTGATAAATCGCGAAAGAAAATCACAATAGAACAAGTGGCATAACTTACTCCAAGTACAAAAATAAACAAACAGATGCTATAATAAAACAATTGTAGCATATACCAATCAATCACCATACCATAACCAATACAAGCAAATAACACCATAAATACTAAGAAAAATAAGTGTACAAAGGTAGCTGCAATAATCTTAATAATTGGCAAAATACTAATCTTAAAGACCACTTTTTTCACCAAGTAATTATATTCTAATAAGGCAGAGGTGGCATTTGTCAAAGCTTCTGAAAAATAAAACCATGGCACTAATCCAGAAATTAAATAAATAACATATGGTACTTCTAAGCCAGTTCCTAATATTTCTGCCTTATCTTGTCCCATAAAAATCTCAAATACAAACCAATACATAAAGACCATAACGATTGGTTGAATGAATGCCCAAATCATCCCTAAATAGGAGCCTGCATATCTCGTTTTAAAATCATTCTTGGATAACTTCCATATCAAATGTCTATTTTGGTAGAGTTCCACTGGTAATATGGTTACTGCATCGTACTTCACAATCAAAAGTATCACTCCACCCACTAAGATACAACAAGCAATTATTTTCTTTGTCCACTCTTCTAAAGGATCCGCTAGTGGATTATGATGCACTAGAATAAAAGATGCCACCAAAAAGGATAATGAAATAACGAGCGTTATTCCATATCCTTTTGATATTGGTATACTTTTTCTTTCTTTCTGATCCTCTTGATTATCTTCTCGTTTATTCTTCTTTCTATTTTCTATTGTTGGCTTCCACATACGCTTTTATTCCATCCCATTTTTGATCTTTATCCGAAATAATCAACTCCATACCATTTGGTATAGGCCAATCAATTCCTATTTCTTTATCAAGATAGTATAACCCACCTTCATCATTTGCATGGTAGAAATCTGTACATTTATAAGCAAATTCAGCCATATCCGATACTACCAAGAATCCATGTGCAAAATCTTTTGGTATAAAGAATTGTTTCCTATTCTCAGCAGATAAATGTACACCATACCACTGTCCAAATGTTTTAGAATCTTTACGCAAATCTACAGCCACATCGTATACTTCACCAGATAACACTCGCACTAATTTATCTTGTGGATAGTGAAGTTGAAAATGTAATCCTCTTAGCACACCCTTTTTAGATGCTGATTGATTATCTTGTACAAACTCTACATCAATTCCAGCATCCTTATAATCTTGGTAATGATATGTTTCCATGAAATAGCCTCGTTCATCCCCAAACACTGCTGGTGTAATGACTTTCAATCCTTCTATATGGCACGTTTCCACTGTAATCTTTCCCATAAACTCTTCCTCTTTTCTATTGATTTCTTCTATTTAATATAACTAATATTCAAATCCACACGACCATTCATACCAGGTACTGATCCACTAGAAGTATATTGCCACATATGGTAGTCATTACCAAATGTGGGTTCTGCCGCATATTGTGCCAACCAGATTACATAGTCTGATAAGCGATCATATTCTAATTTTGTGTCATACCAATTTGTACTTGCATAGATTCCTGCACGGTAGCCAGCATTTTCCACAGTTTCACAGAAAGCCACACAGACATTCGTACGTTCTTCCACTCCTAACGCATCTGCTCTTCCACTACCTCCTGCACTTTCTGTATCAATAAAGATAGGATAATCCAACTTATAATCACTGGCCATAGCAGCTATTAGACTAGCTTCTTCCACAGCTTCCACTTCATTAATTGCTTGCGTAAAGAAATACAAACCTACTTTTATTCCTGCAGCAGTTGCTCCTTCTACATTTTTTCTAAAATAAGGATCTTCCACTAAAGCACCTGTGGTGGAACCACGATATCCCATACGTATAATAGCAAAATCAACCCCGTATTCTGCCACTTGCTGCCAATTAATTTCCGTATTCCATTTCGATACGTCAATCCCAAAAGTATAACCTACATCTGAGAACTTTGGATTTACATTTTCTGTTTCATCTTTCTCAAATTCAGCATTTTGCTCTCCAGTATCTTCTATAGAAGCATCAATTTCATTTTCTGTTTTCATTAAATAGGAAATATCTTCAATGACACTATATTGTACTGTATCTTTTACCGTAACATGAATGTTAGAATCTGACACTTCATAACCTTCTACTGGTTGTAATGCCACAGAATAAGAACCAGCGTTTAGATTCGCAATATAGATCATACCATCTTGATTTACATCTTTGTATTCTTCTTTATTATTTAATAAAATGTTGAATTCATTATCTCGAACTAAGTTCCCTTTGCTATTTAAAATAGTAATTCTTAGATCCTTCTCCACAGAAGTCACCAGTAAGGTTAAACGTTCTGCCATAATCTCTGGAATAAATTCTTCCTTATCACTATCAAAAAAAGTAGCATCACTTACAAATCTTCTAAGTTCACTCGTAGTAAATTGATTCGGTTGTACCCCTTGTGGTAGATCAACTTCTTCACTCGAGGGTGTCTCTTCTATTTTCGTTCGCTCCACTAATTCGTCATAATTCCATAATAATACAATTAATATAATGCTACTAAAGCAAATACCGAGAATACGAATCATAGATTTTCTTGTTTTATAGTCCATCAGCAACCTCTACTAAATATTGTCCATACTCTGTTTTCATTAAAGGTTTCGCTAATTCTAATAATTGTTCTCTATTAATATACCCTCTCTTATAGGCAATTTCTTCTACACATGAAATATATAATCCTTGTCGCTTCTGAAAAGCAGCCACAAAATCAGAAGCTTCTAATAAAGAATCATGACTTCCTGTATCAAGCCAAGCAAATCCTCGACCTAGTGTTTCTACTTTTAGAATACCTCTTCTTAAGTATTCATTATTGACACTTGTGATTTCTATTTCGCCTCTTTCTGAGGGTTTTACATTTTTGGCAATTTCTACCACACTATTATCATAGAAATATAAGCCAGGTACTGCATAATTACTCTTAGGCTTGTCTGGCTTTTCTTCAATAGATAATGCATTTCCTTCTTCATCAAATTCCACTACTCCGTATTCTCTAGGATCTCGAACGTAGTAGCCAAAAATCGTAGCTCCTTCTTCTCTCTTAGCTACTTCTCGCAATACCTTCGAGAAGCTTTGTCCATAGAAAATATTATCTCCTAATATAAGAGCAACTTGATCACTCCCTATAAAATCTGTACCAATAATAAATGCTTCTGCCAAACCTCTTGGTTCTTCCTGTACAGCATACTCCATACGAAGTCCTAATTGCTCTCCCGTACCGAATAATTCCTTAAAAGTTGGAAGATCTCTTGGTGTGGAAATAATCAATATTTCCTTAATTCCTGCCAACATTAAAATAGATAACGGATAATAGATCATCGGCTTATCATAAACAGGCATAATCTGTTTAGAAATTGCTTTGGTTAAAGGGTATAGTCTTGTTCCAGACCCCCCTGCTAATATAATTCCTTTCATATACACTCCTCTTCCTATTTATTAACGCACCAAATGGGAACGCCACTTATGTCGTTCCCACTTCTATATTATTGATACATTTCTTGGTAATATTTCTGATAATCTCCACTGGTTACACGTTCCATCCACTCTTCATGTTCAAAGAACCATTGAATCGTTAACTTAATTCCTTCTTGGAACATAGTCTCTGGTTCCCAACCAATCTCTTTCTTAATTTTATCAGGTGCAATAGCATACCGACGATCATGCCCCTTTCGATCTTCTACGTAAGTAATTAAGTCTTTTGAAACCAACTGTTTCCTCGGATCATTATCTAAAAGCATTTCTTGAAGGGTATCTATAATAATATGAATAATTTCTATATTCTTCTTTTCATTATGACCACCAATGTTGTACGTTTCAAATAAACGACCTTTTTCTTGTACCATATCAATTGCTTTGGCATGGTCTCTTACATATAGCCAATCCCTTACATTCAATCCATCCCCATATACTGGTAAAGATTTCCCTTGCAAAGCATTGTTAATAATCAACGGAATTAACTTCTCCGGAAATTGATATGGTCCATAATTATTAGAGCAGTTGGTAATATTAGCTGGGAATTTATAAGTATCCATATAAGATTTCACCAACATATCAGAGGATGCCTTACTTGCAGAATATGGGCTATGAGGATCATATGGAGTCGTTTCATAGAAGTATTCCCCTTCCCTTTCTAAAGATCCATAGACTTCATCTGTAGAAACGTGTAGGAACTTTTTCTCAGGCGGATACGTTCCATCTTCTAATTCCCATGCAACTTTTGCACAATTTAACAAAACCAAAGTGCCAAGTACGTTGGTCTGTACAAAGACTTCTGGATTACGAATACTACGATCCACATGACTCTCTGCAGCAAAGTGAACTACACGATCAATATCGTATCCTGTGAAAATTTTCGTTATTGCTTCTTTATCACAAATATCTGCTTTTATAAATGTATAATTCTTACGATTCTCAATCTCTTGTAAATTTTCTAAATTCCCCGCATACGTTAGAGCATCTACATTAATTATATATATATCATCTCCATACTGTTCATATAGATAGTGAATATAATTAGAACCAATAAACCCTGCACCACCTGTTACTAAATACGTTCTCATACGTTTCCTTTCTCATCTAATGTCTAATCAATACCCTAAATAGCTTTCATTTAAATCTACATTTCCACTAATGCCACCTACAGTTCCATTATCTGTATATTGCCACATATCATAACGCCCCGAATACGTTACTTGTGTATTATATTGTGCTAGCCAAATCTTATAGGCATTTAATTGACTTGCATCCATCTTATTAGTTAGCCAATCTTTATTAGCGTAAACACCTGCTGTATAGCCACTGTTTTGAATCGTCTCACAGAACGCCTTTGCAACTGCTGTACGCTGACTATTACTAATAGAATCAGCACGTCCACCACTATACTCAATATCAATAAATAGTGGATACGTAATACGATAATTGCTTACCATATCAAGTACCATAGACGCTTCTTGTACTGCTTCCACTTCATTAATGGCTTGCGAATAAATATATACTCCTACTTTAATTCCAGCTGCAATGGCACCTTCTATATTGGCTTTAAAGTTTGGATCTTCAATTAACGTTCCAGAAGTATACCCTCTATAACCACAACGAATAATTACATAAGATACACCCGAATTCTTCACTGCAGTCCAGTTAATGGTACCATTCCACTTAGATACATCAATTCCCAACGTTCCTGTTCCAATGGATAATGCTCCATCAGAAGCAAACATATATTTCACACCTTGAATCACTTGTTCTCCTGTTATGCGAACTCCGTTCTTATCATAATAATATGTGATATTTGAAATTGTTTGCCATCCTGTGTAAAAATATTCTTCTCCACTCTTAATATAAAAGTTACTACTTGTGTAATAATCTGCATATACTGCTTCTCTGTAAGTATTATTCTCTTTTACATAGACTTGCATTCCATTAATATCTTTTAACTTAGTAGTCGTATCCAAAGATGCATTTGCAATAATCGTTACAGCACATGTAGCATTCGTTCCATCTGTTGCCGTTGCAGTAATCACAGCTGTTCCAACAGAAACTCCTGTTACTGTACCATCACTAGCAACTGTAGCGACTGCTGAATCTGATGACGAGAACACTACTGTTTGGTCGGATAGATTCTGTACACTTGCTGTTAATTTCTGTGTATTACCTGTTAACAATGATAACGTTGCATTGTCTAAGGAAATACTCGTATTAGAGCTTACTGTTACCTCGATAGTCTTGGTTAAAGAAGAACCACTTGCATTTACTCCTTTTGTTGTTACAGTCACTTTAGCAGGTGTTGTAGTTGCTTGTACGGCTGTAATTAATCCTGTTTCTGTATTCACGGTTACATTGACACTATCACTTGACCATGAATACCCGTCTTCATAACCCGATTCACCACTTACTGTCGCTGTTACTTGATACGTATCTCCCGCCTTAAGTGTTACAGATTCTGCCGAAGGATTAATACTAATACTTGTTACATTAGACGAAGTAGAAACTGCAGATACTGTCACAGCACAAGTAGCAATCTTTGCTCCATCACTCGTCCCATCCGAAATACTAGCTGTAATCGTAGCACTTCCTGCCGCAACAGCCGTAATCTTCCCCGAACTCACTGTAGCAATGTTTGTATTGTTCGATGTCCATGTTACAGTAGAGCCACTTGGTGATAATGTAGTGGTAAGTGTCTCTGAATTCCCTACTGTAAGAGAAGTAGAAGACTTATTTAATGTAACACTATAAGTAACTTCTTCCTCTTCCTCCTCTAATGCGTTATCAGAAGCTGACATTGCTATAAATGCACCAATTCGACCCGCCACTGTAGAGGGGTCTGCAATAGTGGATTTTGATACTTCTGCATAGGCACCATCTCCTGAAATCGTGGTCTTACTTGATTCTACAAATTCTACCGTATCTTTTAATTGTGCTTCTGTTTCTACGGTATCTTTATGAGCATCCTCTACAGTGACATCTACATCCGCTTCTGTTTTCACCTCATCTGCAATATAAATCTTCTCATAGGAAATCTTATCCTTTACAATAACTTCTGTAGTAGTCTGCGGGAACTCGAAATCGCCCACATTTAAACATCTTACTTGGTATGAACCTGGAGTCATATCTATTTCATAGATAATTCCATCCTTGTCCTCATCTGTTATTGTAGTTTTATTCCCCTGCTCATCGGTTAATTCTACTTGAAACAATATACCACTAATTAAAGCTTTCGTAGTATTGTTACTAAACTTAATCTTTAAATCTTTCTCTACCGAGGTAAAGTTCACAACCACATCGATATCTTGTAATTCCATACTACTAGAACCTTGGCCATTCACTCTCATTATATATGCTTCTTTCAAAGCTAGTAATTGACTCTCTCCCACAATAGAAATCCCTGATAGTTCCTCTCCTATAGTAGCGATAGTTGCCACTTGATCTTCTACCGATTCCGCTTGCAACCACGTCATTCCTGCTAAAATTCCCACTACAATTACCATCAGACCTGTAATACCAATAGCAAAATCCATAGGATGCAAATCGAATAATTTATCTTTGACACGTTTTAGAAATGTCGCTTTATACTCATCTTCTGCTTCTTCTGATTCTTCATCATATTCTTCAAAGGCAAATTCCTCTTCCTCTTCCATTTCATACAGCATACCATCATTACCGATGGTATATTCCTCTTTAGAATAAAGATTGCCTTCTCCATCTTGATAGAAATCATCAATATAATAGAGTTCTCCATCGTTATTTAGAGCATAATCTTCTTTGGAATAAAGATTGCCTTCTTCATCTTGATAATATTCATCATCTTCTGTGTATTCACCTTCATACACTTCCTCAAACTCTTCTTCCTCAATTTCTTCGTAATCTTCTTCGTACAAATCTAACTCATCTATTGAATCTTCACCACTTTTATTCTTACCAAATAATCTCATAATTCTCCTAAACCTACTCTCTACATCACTTCTTAACAATTTCGTAATATTATATCATCTATTCCCTATGATAGCAAGAATATGTGAAAGGTACGTGATACCATTTTCTTACAGTTATAATAGATAATACAGTAGTATTCCACTTAAAATACATCCTGTACCAAGTACTTTTCTTCTTGTGATCTTCTCACGAAAGATTATATAACTTAATCCCATAACAATAATATATCCTAAAGATTCTATCATAGGACCATTCATATACTCCATACCACGATATGCCCATACACCAAACATAGTTGATAATACCATTAATCCATATCCACTAATGACTAATACATTACAATACTCTTTCATAAACGAGCCATACTGCTTATTAGCACCCTTTTTCAATAGTACTTGTGAAATTGCTGCAACAGTAACTCCTATGAATGCAAGAAAATCATATTGACTCCACTTCATGACTTGTCTCCTCTTTCCCACCATTTATAATCATTACCCCAACACCTACTAAGGAAACACCTACGACTTTCCCCACCGTGATTTCTTCTTGAAAGATTAAAACAGACCACAGTAATGACCATAGCAATGCTACCGCACGATTAGCATAAGCCACAGATAATTCAAATCGTTTGATTAACTGCTGCCAGCAAATCGCATAAGTTCCAAGTACCATAAATTCCAAACCATAGAATACAAAAAATTGTATAGAAAACAGTTCCTGTAGAGCTGCATATTTCTGGAGAATCTGAGAAAAGGTGTATAATACAACAATCCCTTGTAATACCATTATATTTTTCCACGTTACTCCACTCTTCATACTCCCTCCATTTCTATTATTATATACTACTTTCCTCTCTTCGTCTAACAATTCATACTTTCTTAAGATTTAATTCAAACATATGACTAGACATGTATAAATAAACAAGATAGAATAATACTAAGTTAAATGGAACCTTCAAACCTCTAAGAAAGGCATAAATCTATCTATGAAATTAAAAAAAGAATATATTCCACACCTTGTATTGATCACTTTATCTCTTATCTTATTTGCTACCGCTATTTACAAGTTATATAGTTGGAATTCTAACACATTAGATGAATTACCAGGAGATGATAGTAGAATTCTAGCAGATGTAGAATCTGAAGATTATATTGTCCCTATGAATCCCACACATTTAGTGAATTGGGAAGATGATGGCATTACCACCATTGTCATGTTGGGTAACGAACTATTAACACAACCAAAGGATTCTACTAGTATTCCTTCCCAACTAGCTTCCCAACTAGATGCTACAATTTACAATTGTGCCTTTCCAGATACCTCCGTATCCTCTCTTTCAAAAGGTTCTATGGAAGATGACTTAACAGAAGTATTCTCCCTTAATTGGGTCATTAATGCACTTTGTGCGCAGAACTTTTCTATATTAGAGAATACTCTAGCCAATCATGATGACGTTGATCCAATCTATCAAGAACATCTAGATCTCTTACAGTCTATTGATTTTCAATTAGTAGATGTACTTATCATGTCCTACAGTCCTACCGACTACTTACAAGGACGTGTAATAGCTGATTTCGACAATCCTTATTCTTACGAAAGCTATGCCACTGCATTTGAAACAGCCATTCTTATGTTAAAAGATTATTATCCGCATATACGTATTATTTTTGTGGAACCCACATTCTGTACCTTCTTAAACGAGGAAGGAGAATTAGTGGGTAGCGATCTTACAAACACAGGGTATGGTAGATCTACTCATTATATGGTTGCTGTAAAACATCTTTCTGTGAAGAATAGTACCTCTTTCTTAGATAACTTCTACGGTATGCCCATTGATGCTACCAATTATACACAATACTTAGAAGATGGCATTCACCCCAATTCTCATACTAGAACTTTATTAGCAGAACGAATTGCCAATGTATTGAATGCAAGTAATAACATCTCTTCTAAGGACGCTTAACGCCCAATACTGTAATACTCCACCCCTGCTAATCTCATATCTTCTACAGAATATATATTTCTCCCATCATATACAAGAGGTGTTCTCATAGCCTCTTTGAATTCTTTTGGTTGCAACTTTTTAATCTCTTCCCATTCGGTAAAGATAAAGCAAATATTTGCTCCTTGCAATACTTCCAATACGTTACTTTTGTAGGAAATCGTCCCCTTCTTAACTGCCCCCTCTGGGTATCGCTTTGCAAAGTTATCCTTTGCAACTAGATCATAGGCAACTACATCTGCACCATTTTCTAAGAGTAATTCGATATTATCAACTGCTGGTGCTTCTCGTAAATCATCTGTACCTGGTTTAAAAGCTAACCCTAACACGGCTACTTTTAATCCAGAAAATGTAATTAAACGCTCATTAGCCTTTTTAAATAATCTCGTCTTCTGAGCCTTATTCACTTCCACCGCTGCTTCTACGGTCTTTAATTGATATCCGTGATTTCTTGCCAAGAATTGTAAGGCTTTCGTATCTTTTGGAAAACAACTTCCTCCATACCCTATCCCCGCATTCAAGAAATTCGAACCAATTCTCTCATCATATCGCATTCCATTAGCTACATCCTCAATGTCTGCACCTACTAATTCGCATAGATTTGCCACATCATTCATATAAGAAATCTTTAGCGCCAAGAAGTTATTACAAGCATATTTTATCATCTCTGCTGATCTTCTACTTACAGCTACAATAGGAATTTTAAAAGGTGCATAGATTTCTTCTAGTACTTTTCGTGCATGATCTGTTTCTGTACCTATAATAAAACGAGCTGCGTGTAACGTATCATGTACAGCCGTTCCTTGCGCTAGAAATTCTGGATTAGAAGCTACCTCTACTGACACCTCATTTACTAGGAAGTCCTTGATAAATTGTTCTACTTTATCATTAGTTCCAATAGGAACTGTAGACTTGACCACTACCACACAATCTCTTGTAATAGATTCTGCTACCTGCTTAGAAACCGTTGCAATATAGTGTAAGTCTGCACTACCATCTTCTTTCTCAGGAGTACCAACACCAATGAAAATAACATCTGCCTCCGCATAAGCACTCTGATAATCGGTAGTATAATGAAGACGCCCTTCCTTGTAATTGCTTCTCATTAATGCTTCCAAACCCTCCTCATAAATGGGAGAATTCCCTTGCTTCATAGAAGCTACTTTTTCCTCATCAATGTCTACACACGTTACCATATGTCCCACCTGTGCAAAGCAAACTCCTGTTACAAGCCCTACATATCCTGTTCCTGCCACTGCTATTTTCATGCTAGCCTCCTATTTTTATCTTATCTTTCTATATTTCATTCTAACTTACTATATCTTATTGGTAATACTCACAATACCAATCTACGAAAGATTGTATCCCATCCTCTAACCTTGTATTTGGTTTAAACCCAAAATCTTGTTCCAATTCTTTCACATCTGCATACGTTTGATACACATCTCCCATCTGCATTGGTAAGTACTCTTTTTTTGCTTCTTTCCCAAGACATTTTTCTAAGATTTGTACAAAATCCATTAATTTTTCTGGACGGTTGTTTCCAATGTTGTAGATTTTATAACTAGCCCCTTTTTCATCTTCCTTAGGAGGATTACATAGAATATTAGCAACTCCTGTTACAATATCATCCACATACGTGAAATCCCGATACATATCCCCATGGTTATAGATTTGAATTGGTTCATTCGCTAAGATCTTCTTCGTAAAACCAAACAATGCCATATCGGGTCTTCCATAAGGTCCATACACAGTGAAGAAACGTAATCCTGTAGAAGGAATACCATACAACTTACTGTAAGAATACGCTAACAATTCATTAGATTTCTTCGTTGCTGCATAGAGACTTACTGGTCGATCCACTTGATCTTCTACTGAGAATGGAGTCTTTTCATTTCCACCATATACAGAACTAGAAGATGCATACACAAGATGTTCTACCTTAAAATGTCTACAGCATTCTAGTATATTACAAAATCCCACTAGATTGGCTTGCACATATGCTTCAGGATTCTCAATACTATAACGAACTCCTGCTTGAGCTGCAAGGTTCACTACAATTTCTGGTTGATATGTTTGAAATACACCATCTAGGTCTTCTCTATTCGATAAGTCTCCCTTTACAAAAGTGTACTTCTCATATTTTGTCAAAAGTGCTAATCTTGCTTCCTTTAATGTTACATCGTAATAAGCATTCATATTATCAAATCCAATAACAGTTGCTCCTTGTTCTAGTAATCTTGTAGATAAATGAAAACCGATAAAACCTGCTCCTCCTGTTATCAAATACTTTTTCGCACAATCCAAACCATTCATTTCTCATTCTCCTTCTTCTTATTATTCTAATGTAGTTGCATCTACATAAATTGTATAATGTTCCACCCTTGCCATTTGTGCATATCCATAATCTTTTAGATTACCATCTAACAACCGATCTGCTGCCAACACTATATATTGACAAGCCGATTCTTTTGCTAACGTAGTTAATTCCTCTACGTCAATCACTTCTGCAGTCATAGCTAAATAGAGCGGTTCCTTAAATCCCCAATGACTAATCAAATGTTCTCGCCCATATACCATCCGTATATTAGAAGAGTACTGTTTGACACTTTCTAAGAATTCTGGAGGCATGGCTACATTCACCCACTCTCCTTCTTCCTCAATCTTATCACATATATCTACAATTACTTGAGGAATATGGTACACATTCTCTGCTTTTGCAAAAGTAGGATGAGCATACGTATAGACTCCTCCATTTACCACAAGAATCATACATCCTACGATTATAACTCCCGTTTTCACCTTGCTTTTGTAAGATGTAACAAGTTTTGTTATGGTATATGCCATTACAGGATAAATAGGCAACATCCACAAGATACGATAATACGTTTCTTGTGAAAAAATAGTGCGTACCCCTATATATGTTACCAATGGGCAAAAAAATACTACCCACATACCTATTGTAACATATATCAAATAAAATCGCCTTGTTTTTTCTTTTTCCGTAAGCCATAGATAAAT
>JAWXVF010000180.1:0-4193 GCA_044425555.1 Eubacteriales bacterium | reverse complement strand
CATTTTATGGAACCTCCAGTACAACTGTCAATCTCACGGCTGTCAATGACCATAACCTTTCCAATGTAGATGTTTTAAGAAGACAAATAGAAGAATATGCCAAATTCAGGGCACCAGTAGTGATTTTTGAACGATTAATGGCTTTTTTTGATTTATTTGAAGAAACAAACAATGACAAGGAATTAATAGAAGATAAAATGGAAATTGATCAGGATTTAGCGGATCTAAGTGATACTTTTGAAGCGATTTATAATCAAATTAATAATGTGGAAATATATAAAATATCTGAAGAAACAGCTTTTAATGAGATTAATGAAGAATTGAAATTTATTTCAGAAGAACTTTCATCGGTTTATAGATTATATGTGCAAATTGACGAAATCTATGAAGAAGCATCAGATGACCTAACTGTTTCGGAATTAGCGGAACTGATTGCAGATACAAAATCTGAGTTTGATGCTCGATTAAATAACCTGCAAAATTTGGTTGTGGGAGGCACCGTTGGAAGTGGCTGGAACGATGGTACATGGGAAACGCTTATTACCAAAGATGGAATCGAAACTGTTATAAGTGATTGGCCACCTGAATTAGAATGGTATATTGGTGGATTAGAGACTCTTGTTACTCTGTGTAAAAAAGCGGACCGACAAAAGGAAAGTTTAGAAAGCAAAGTAGCAAGTCTTCGAGCAGATATTTCTTCGGGAAAAGGATCTGAAGATTTACGCAATGGACTTTCTGATATGCTTGATAGTTATGAGGACTTATTGGCTTATGACTTGACAGCTTTGTCTGAAATGTACCAATATGATAATGAATCGTCTATAGAAGAATCTGTCAATGCTATAAAGGGGATTTATGCTTTTGGAACTGTAAGTAATAATGCAGTTAACCTTCATTTAAGTAATTTACCTTTCGAACAGTTGAAATCTGCTACTCGCCTGTTTCACTTTACAACACCAAATGATTTATTAATGCAAGATTTAACTAATTATAATGACATCACCACCTCAAATTATTCATACGCACAACCAAATAAATATCAAACATTTGTGGAATATGGCGGTGAATATGAAGCGTTTTATAACGAACTAGATACACTTTTCAAAGACTCTGAAGACGATAAAAAATTAAAGAAAAATGTATTATCTGCTTTAAGTGATATGCAAAAGGAATTCAAAGAGCTAACAACAGATTTTACTGGATTTAATGTAGGGGGAAAAACATCTTTTCCTTCTGGAAGTATAAGTGCTTCCTCGTCATTTGATACAAGTGCTGACTGGGGCAGTGGTACAAAAGCTCAAGATTCTATACTAGCAGGTTTAACTACATTATTAGGGGATCTTGCTGATGGAACGATAAATAAAGTATTATTGACTGTATACTGCACAGAAATGTTTTCTAATTATTCTACGAACCGTGACAAAGAAGCAAAGACGGAAGTAAGTATGGCAGGTATTCCCTTTAGTGATACAACTAATTACTTGTATCAGTCTGAACAAGAATATCTTTTAGTTGGTAATAAATTAGTAGACACCAATTTAGCGGCAGTATATGGTATGATTTTTCTGGTACGTTTTGTTATGAATTATACAGCTACATTTTCAATATCCTATATCAACAACACACTAAACAACATGAAAACATCTATTACTATGACAATTATCAGTGAATTACTCCGTGTTGCCTTAGCTACTGGAGAATCTTTGTGGGATGCCACATCATTAAGGAATAGTGAAGAAGTGGTACTAATGAAAACAGATAAAACATGGCGATTGAGTATCTCAAATCTTATGCTAGGTACTATTTCTGGAGAGGGTAACAAAACGGATGGTTCAGTTACACTCTCTTATGGAGATTATGTCTGTATGTTTTTGTTAACAAAAGATGGCGATGATGTTGCACGTCATGCTGCCCAATTGATGGAAGCCAATGTGAATATCTACCAAGGAGTGGATATTGGAGGGGAAGGTGGTTCAGTTTTTCAAATGAGCAAGGCTTATACAGATTTTGATATTGAAACTACAGTGGACATGAAATTCTTATTTCTTTCTATGCCTATGGCACAAAATTTTTCTGGAGGCATAACTCCACCAACAACCTATCCTATCTCGGCAAGCCTTAGTAGGGGGTACTAGCAATGAAAAATGATACTGGTGGATACATTGTAGTGGAAACAATGCTGGCGTTTATGCAACTCTTCTTTCTGATGATTTCTATTCTGAGTCTTGTGAACATCGTCACCCTACAGGCAAGAGTACAAAGTGCTTTAACGCAAGCTGCACAAACAATTTCAATGTACAGCTACGTGCTAGAAGTAACGAATGCTGGAAATATCTTAGCGACTGTGGATACAAGTGCTACTAGAGTTTATACAGAAGTTGATACTTTTCAAAGTGAAATTAATGGTATTCTTGATGGATTAAGCGGACTAGATATTGATACCGCTACTGAAAGTGCAGATAGTCTTACTGCACATGCTGGTTCACTTGGTGAGGAAATAGCAGAAGATCCTAAAGCTATGATGCAAATGTTGATGCAAACAGCTCTCGATGCTAGTTCAGACTATATATTTTCTAAACTGGTTACATCTCTAATGGGGAGATACTTGTCAAATGGAGAGATGACTGGAGATGAGTATTTGCGAAGTGTAAATGTTGTGGGGGGGTTAAGTGAAGGGTTTGATTTCATGATAGCAAGCACGGATGGGACAAACTTAATCGATGAAAACGGTGATATTCAAATTGTAGTGAAGTATAACGTGGAATACACTTTTGGTATTCTGCCTTTACCATTTGGACCTACTTTAGAAATAACTCAAGCAGCTAAAACAAAACTTTGGTTAGGTGGTGCTGGCGATGGGTATAAGGACTAAAAAAATTAAATTCGAGTATTGGGGATGGATTTTACCTATTTGTGTCTTCCTATTACAGCAACCTGACATTCCGAGTTTTTTTAGAGGAACAGGTTTGATAGTATTTGGCTACTTTGTTGCGTTAGAAGACTTAAAGACCATGACGATTAAAAATGAAGTCCTGATTAAAATGTTAGTATGTTGGTGTTTTGTACTGGCAATTCAGATATCTTTCTCTCCTGAAGATGGACTTTTTTTGCTGTTTCAAGGTATACTAGGGTTTTTAATCGCTGGAGGTGTATTTATGTCTGTTTACATCATGTCTCGTAAAGGTTTAGGTGGAGGCGACGTAAAATTTATGGCAGTAGCTGGCTTGTTTTTAGGTGCTTCAAATGTTTTTACAGCAATGATTATAGGAACTACACTTTCTGCTTTATTCTGTACCATTTTAATAATAGCCAAAAAAATAACAGTTAAAACTACATTACCTTTGGCACCGTTTCTCTATCTAGGTATTTTAATAACAATTTTATGAGGTGGTATTATGGGAAGAATTAGGCAAATTGGAATTACATTAAGTTTAATTGGATTATTGATTTTTTCTTGGATTTCTGTTTTAACGATTGAAAGCAGTGAAGATAAACAGAAAAGGCTTTACGATCAAGCTCAATCATTAATGTCTGATGAGATTTATGTAAGAGCTCAACCACTTTTGGAAGAAGCCGTTGGGATTTCAGCATCTCTAACAAAAGACAGTGAAGAAGCACTAAAAACTGTTTATTTGGAATTGATTCACTTGTCTGGATACGAAAGTAAATACATCGCATTATTGGAGAAACAACTTAGTAAAGAAACAGCAACACCAGTTGAATTTTTTGAACTTGCTGAATATTACTTTAGTTCGGGAAAACAAGCGGAAGCAATCAGTGTTTTACGTGAGGGTGCAGACAAAACAAGTGATATTTCTTTAACTGAAAGATACGAAGCTGAACGCTATGCTTTTGTCTATGGTCGAGTCCTATTTGAAGAAGTGACTACTTTTTTAGGCAACACAATTCAAGTACAGAATGGAGGTCTTTGGGGAATTTGTTCCTATGCTGGCAAACAAATTATTCCTTGTACTTATGAAAAAATTAGTACCTATTATAATGGTGTAGCTATTGTTCAACAAGAAGGAGAAATTTATGCAGTAGATGGAAATAGTTCCAAATTATATATCACTGCAGAGCCTGTCTATAATTTTGGTAATCTTAGCGAAAATCGAATTGCTTTTTTCGGGGAATCAGGTCTTCTTAGGGGGAACAGCCAATTAACAATTGCTTCTAGTGAGTTAGGTTTTATT
>JAWXVF010000179.1:0-4284 GCA_044425555.1 Eubacteriales bacterium | reverse complement strand
GGTGTAGTTCAATGGTAGAACACTAGCCTTCCAAGCTAGATACGTGGGTTCGATTCCCATCACCCGCTTTGTAAATTGCAGGAGCATTTTATAACAGCTATGTGTTCGTAGCTCAGTTGGATAGAGCAACGGCCTTCTAAGCCGTGGGTCGGGGGTTCGAATCCCTTCGAGCACGTTTCGTGTAGGACATTCATTAGAAGGAGTATGAGGTAATGAATTACTTACATAGGATATGGTGGGTATAGCGTAGTTGGTTAACGCGCCAGATTGTGGTTCTGGAGACCGTGGGTTCGAGCCCCATTACCCACCCTCAGCAAGTGCTGATTTACAATATTATTTAGGGCTATCGCCAAGCGGTAAGGCACAGCACTTTGACTGCTGCACTCGTACGTTCGAATCGTACTAGCCCTGTATTTGGGATATTAGCTCAGTTGGTAGAGCACTTGACTTTTAATCAAGTTGTCCGGGGTTCGAATCCCCGATGTCTCATATTATAGAAAGCCTACAATTTTCGTAGAGCTTTTTTTGTTTTGACATTTTGCATATTTGTGCGAATTGTCATACTAAAAATACAAGGGAAAGGATTTGCTAGACATTAGAAATATTATTTGCTATAATCTAATAATTAGATTTTGTATAAACAATAGGATGAAGGAGATAAGATGGATAAGTTAAGGAATTTAAAGATTAAAGCTAAGTTAAATGTATTGAGTTATGTATTGATGGGTTCGTTATTAATAAGTGGAGTGATTTCTATTTATCTAATGTATGAACTAAATAAAGGAACAACAGTAGTATCAGCGAATTGGTTGCCTTCAGTGATTATTGCAGAAGAACTTAATACAGCAACATCTGACTTTCGTATTGCAGAAGCAAGTCATGTGATTTCACAAGATAATGTGACTATGGTAAAGCATGAACAGACGATGGAAGAAGTAGCAATACAGATTGCAGATATGTTTAAAGAATATTCTACGGTATTAGTGACTAACGATACGGATAAGGGATTGTTAGAAGAAGCACAAGCTTTGTGGCAACGTTATCTAGTTATCCACGACGAGATGATTACTTATAGTCGAAATAATGATACGACCTCAGCAATGGATATTATGGAAAATGAATCAGAGCAAGTATTTGACGAGGTATCAAGTGTCTTCTTAGAATTAGTAGCATTTAATAAAAATGGTGCAGATCAGGCAAGTACAGATGGCGATAATATTTACGTTGTAACTATTATTATTATTATTCTGATTGTAGTGGTAGCTATTGCAGGTGGTATGGCATTCGCTAAAGTGATTACTGCTAGTATTGAAAAGCCGGTTACGGAAATTGAAGATGTAGCTTTAGAAATCTTAAAAGGGAAGTTGCATACCGTTATTGAATATGAATCGGAAGATGAACTAGGTGGACTTTCGAATAGTATGCGTGATCTATGTCATATGTTCCGAGATATGATTCGAGATTTAGGTGGTGTTTTAAAACATATGGCAGATGGGAACTTTACTGTGAAAAGTGATAGAGAAGATTTGTACGTGGGAGAGTTTGCACCGTTATTAGAATTAATTAATAATATTTCTGTAGAACTTTCTAATGCATTTACAGACATTAGTGAAGCATCAGGACAAGTGGATACAGGTGCAACACAAGTAGCAGAAACATCTCAATCATTAGCAGAAGGTTCTGTAAGTCAAACAGCTAGTATTCAACAACTTTCAGATAATTTATCGCAAGTGGAAGAAAAGACAAAAGGAAATGCGAATAATGCATTGTTAGCAAAACAAGTTTCGGAGAAATCAAGAAAAGAAATTCTTCAAAGTAGTGAACATATGAAACGAATGATTACTTCTATGAATGATATTAATCAAAAATCTAATGAAATTAAAGAGATTATTAAAGTAATTAATGATATTTCGGCACAGACCAATATTCTATCGTTAAATGCAGCGATTGAAGCGGCACGTGCAGGAACAGCTGGAAAAGGATTTGCAGTGGTTGCAGATGAAGTAAGAAATCTTGCAGAACAAACAGCGGAAGCTTCAAGAAATACAGAAGCATTAATTGAAGAGACGATTGAAACGGTAAAAGTTGGTAGAAAGATTACAGATGAAACAGCAGAAGAAATACAACAAGTTGTTGAAATTGTACAAAAGGTTACTGATTTAGTAGATCAGATTTATAATGCTTCTGAGGATCAGAAGAAATCAGTAACACAGATTTCAACAGATGTTGATAGTATATCAGAAGTAATCGCTTCTAATACTGCAGCTACCGAAGAATCTGCAGCAACTAGTGAAGAGTTAAGTAGCCAATCAGCAGTGTTGAACTCTTTAGTAGGACAATTTCGTTATTTAGAGAGTAAGCAGTAAAAATGTGGTGTAGAGTATTCTTACAGTTATAAAAGTGATAAATGATGTAGACGAGGAATAGTGCAACAAGCAGTATTCCTCGTCTATTAATGAATAGAGGGTATTATTATTTATAGTGTATGTAAGGAGCGAATAGTGGTTTAAAGAAGAGATTACAATGGAATTACAAGGTATCGAGAACTTGGTAACGTAGCTGAAAGAGAGTGTATGACAAAAAAGTTATAATTTTTTTGTTTTTTTTAAAAAAAATACTGTATTTATTTATAAATTGTGTTAAAATAAAAAGAACATAAGTTGAATATACAATAATTCGATGATAAAATTTAGGTGGAGGTCAATATGGGTACTAAAAGAATGGGCAGTGATTTAATGAGTGCATTAATTGCAATGGAAGAGGCGACTAGAAATGGAAGTGCGGTAGGGAGCTCAAGAGCAATTATAAGATTAAATAAAGAGGTAAGATCACGTTTAGAAACGTTGATTAATAATGAACAGAAAATGTCTGAGGCTGCAAAGAAATTATTAGACATTACGGCAATGATTAGTACCTTTGATCTTGAAATGACAGGAGTATCTGAATTGCTTACAGAAGCGTCTGCGTCATTAGCGGATATTAGTCATTCTAATCTACAGGCATTAGATCAAACGAAAGTTAGTATGGAAGAAGTTGGTGCCATTGTAGATGATTCAGTGGAAATGGTTGCTAGTATTACTGGAGATACGAAAGAGTTAATCGGTAAGAATAACGAAAGTCAAACGTTACTAGAGCAAGTAGCTAGTATTAAGTTAGAGATGAACAATGATAGTAAGACAATGACTGATAATATTGAGAAATTAGTTACTTTAGCTACAGAAGTAGATAAGATTGTAGAAAGTGTACAAGCTATTGCTAATCAGACTAATTTACTCGCCTTGAATGCAGCTATTGAAGCAGCACGTGCAGGTGAGCAGGGTAAAGGATTTGCTGTAGTTGCAGAAGAAGTTCGTACATTAGCAGACGATACGAAGCAAAACTTAGAAGGCATGAGAAGTTTTGTAAAGGATATCGGAATTGCAGCAAAAGATAGTAGAACAAGCTTACAGAGAACTAGTGATTCTACCAATTCCATGGGAGAGAAAGTGGAGCAAGTTGCTACACAGGTAAAAGAAAATACGGTTATGCTAGAAAAAGTAGCTAGTGAATTAGTTGGTATGAATGATTCTATGGCGGATATTAGTATGAATATGCATGGAATTACTACTGCACTTGAACAATCAAGTGTAGAAACAGAGAACTTAGAGAAAACTATTTTAGATATGAATCGTCTTGCAAATAAAAGTGCAGATTATGCTCATAAGGTACGTAGCATTGATGATAATGTATCAAGATTAAGTAAAACGTTATATGATGCTTCCCAAGATGGAAACTTTAATATTACGAATGATGAGTTTATTGCAACAATTCGTTCTGCAAAACAAGGGCATAGAGATTGGGTATCTAAATTAAAGTCAACAGTAGAACATATGAAAACAGAGCCAATGCAATTTGATGCTGATAAATGTGCATTTGGTCACCTCTATACAGCAGTAGAAGTGAAGCATCCTGAGATTAGACATGATTGGGCTCGTATTGAACCACTTCATGATAAAGTACATCAATCAGGAGAAAGAACCTTTGCAGCTATTCGTGAAGGAAGTAAACATGGTGCAGAAGCAGGATTTACTAGTGCAGAGGAAGCATCAGAACAATTAATGGAAATCTTAGAGATTATAATTGAGAAAACGCAAGAACTTACTAGAAGAGATATGAAAGTTTTTGGATAAAATAGCTTGACAATTGACTCTGATTAGTAGTATAATATAATTCGTGGTTATGGTAAACATAATCACGGTAAGCGGATGTGGCGGAACTGGCAGACGCGCTAGACTTAGGATCTAG
>JAWXVF010000178.1:0-4289 GCA_044425555.1 Eubacteriales bacterium | reverse complement strand
CAAAGTAAATAGCTCGTCCCATGCCACCTTCATCTGGACTAATGACCATCATGTGCTTCGCATCTATTTGTAAGTCGTCAAAGTTTCGTAGTAAGCCTTTGACAAATTGATATGCAGGTTGTACTGTTTCAAATCCATGTAGTGGAATAGCATTTTGTACACGTGGATCGTGTGCATCAAATGTGATGATATTATCGACGCCCATCTGCACTAATTCTTGTAATGCAATAGCACAATCAAGAGATTCTCTTGCAACTCTTTTGTGCTGTCTACTCTCATATAAGAATGGCATAATTACTGTAATTCTTCGTGCTTTTCCACCAACTGCAGCAATAATACGTTTTAAATCTTGGTAGTGATCATCAGGTGACATATGATTCTCATTACCACATAGAGAATAAGTTAAACTATAATTACAAACATCTACAAGGATATATAAGTCATTACCACGTACAGATTCATATACAACCCCTTTGGCTTCTCCTGTTCCAAATCTAGGAACTTTTGCTCCAATAATGTAAGAATCACGTTTATAACCAGAAAAAATCAAACTATCTTCATAATCATTGTTACGATTAGTTCTCCACTTGGTAAGATAATAATCAATATTTTTCCCAAGATTTGTACAACCTGCTAATGGTATAACACCTAGTGAACCTGCTGGAATAGAATTTAGATTACGTTGTTCTTCGAGTAAATCCATGAAAGGAACCTCACTTTCTAATTAGTTGCTGTTTTTGAAGTATTCGTATGTCATTGCCACTTAGTTTACATAATTCATATGCAGAAGTAATTCTAGAAGAAATACGTTCTGAGTATGTTTCTTGAATTTCTTTAAGTGAATAATTAGTAGAGATAATAGTGGGAAGTTTCTTAATATGACGTTCATTGATACACGCAAATAATTGTGATACAATAAATGGATTCGTTACTTCAGTTCCTAGATCATCTAATATTAACAAATCACACGTACAAATATCAGTATAAACAGCTTCATATTCCTTCTTGGTCTCATAATTAAAGTGATAATTACTAAGAAGCTTAAAGAATCCAACAGCATCAAAATATAGTAGGGAATAGTTCTGTACCCATAATTCTTTTGCTATACAACATGATAAAAAAGATTTCCCAGTACCTACCCTACCATAAAATAAGATATTTTGGTAGCTTTTTAAGAAATTCTTAACAAATTTTTTAGATATGGATACAGCGTGTCGAAAATTAGGCAAATCTTCCTCTGCATAATAGGATTCACTTAGGGTACGAAAATTATTCGTATCAAATAAAGATACAATTAGTGATTGGGAATAAAGTAATGCGATTTCTTTTTGTTTAAAACAAAAACATTTCTGGTTATCAATATAACCAGTGTCTGAACATTCTTTGCATTTATAAATGGGTTGTAAATAGTCTATAGGATATCCATTCATAAGAAGAAGCTCTTCTTTTTTATTTCTTAAATTTTCTAAATCTTGGTGTAGATTGTTAGTATGTTCAGAAGTTCCTATAATTAAATCTTTACTTCGTTGCATACTTGTAGAAACAATTAATTGTTGAATCTCTTCATATTTAGGAATGGTATGATAGATTTCTTCTATACGCTTGTCCAATACTCTACGATTATGGGAACGAATGGATTCATACATAAGCTGTATGGATTGGTATTGTTCTCTATTGAGTGCCATGTTTTACTACTCCTTAATGATTCATTAATAGTGTGGCTTCTAATGCATCGTAATCATATGTATTTTGTTCAAAAGATTTAAAGCTATTCTTTGGTTTGTTATATGTAGTATTGGTTGTAGGTACTTTTGATTGACGATACTTTTGGTCACACATTTGAATATCCTCTATAGTAGTAACATTTTGTTGATGCCAATTACTTAGGATAGAATCGGCATAGCGAAAACGGTTGCTGTCTGTTTTCTGTACGGTTCGATTACAAGCTTCTTGAATAACATTTAAGTTGAATTGATATTCCTCAGTCCATCTTCTAATATAGGATATCTCATAATCGGTTGGATCATTAGACTTACCGAGTGACTTCATAATAGTATATACGACATTTGTATGACGGGTATTGGTATCAACAGCCTCCTTAGGAGTTTTAATATTAAGTTCATACCAATTTCTTGCAACTGCTTCAATATAGCGAAAGTCTTTTTTGCCACGTTCGACACAATATTGAATGAGAAAATCAATTAAGTCATGGTCAAAATGAAGTTCGTCATGTATATAGTAAATACTTCGTAGATCATTAGAAGTTAATGTTTTGCCTAAATATTGTTCTGCTACAAATAGAAGTTGAGAAACGTCATCTGTCTTTTGGAAAGTCTGTAGTTGATCTAAGCTATATGCAGATTTATTAAGGTGTTCCTCAATGATAGAAGGTGCTGGAAGAATCTGTGTGCCTTCAGTAGTAACAGTTTCTGGCTTCACTTCTTCTTTGAATTCTTTTAAAGAGATACTAATGATTGCTCCGGATTCGTTATAATCTAGGGAAAGTAAATCTTTCGCTGCCCAGTACTCAAGAGAGCGTATAACATCTGTCTCTGTATGATTAAATTGATCTGCAATACCTAATATACTAGTAAAGTGATCTGTGTTTGTCATACGAAGTAGATAGATATAAATTTTTAGTTGTGCATCATTTGCCTCTTTCATATAGATATCAATAAAGCGATTGGAAATGATGGTTGTATGATTGTTACGATTGTTATGTATTGTTAAACGACTCATTTACTCACCTGTTTCTTAATTATTTTTAAGTAGTTGAATTATATCATAACTTCCTAGAAAAAGAAACAGGAAAATAGCTGTGAAGTCCCATAAACACTCATTTTATTAGGGTGTGGATTATGTGTAAAATGTGGAAAAGTCTCTATAATCTAGGGATATAAGTACATCGTATACACATGAATTTTGTATAATCTCATGTGTGGATAATGGGGATAATGTGGATAATTAGAAACCTAACAAAGATTCTCCAACTTGGACAATATCTCCAGCTCCCATAGTTATCAACAAGTCACCGTTGATACAATTTTCTAATAAATGATTTTCGATTTCATCAAAAGTAGGAAAATATTCGCAAGGTTTTCCGAGATTTTGAATTTCTTGTTGCAGTGTAACGGAAGTAATTCCGATAGTATTTTGTTCTCTTGCGGCATAGATATCTGCAAGAATAATAAAGTCTGCTAATAAAAGTGCTTGTGCAAATTCCTTTAAAAAGGCTTGTGTTCTTGTATAGGTATGTGGTTGAAATACACAATAAATAGATTTATGAGGATAATTCCTAGCTGCGGTTAAGGTAGCAACGATTTCTGTAGGATGGTGAGCATAATCATCAATTACTGTAATGCCCATTAATTCTCCTTTGTATTCAAAACGACGCTGTGTTCCACTAAATCGAAGAAGTGCTTGATAAGTATATTTACGTTCCACTTGAACAAGGTCAGCTAATGCAATCGAAGCAAGGGCATTAGAGATATTATGCTCTCCTGCTGCACCAATAGTAATATGAGCTTCTTCTATGGTATCTTTATAAAGAGTGAATGTTCCACGAGCCAAGGTATCGTAAGTAATATTCTTACACGAATACGTATATTCACCTTTGACCCCATAAGAAATGATATGACAAGTGAGTCCTTGAATAAAGTCTTCATAATGATCAATCTCACCATTAATAATTAAGTATCCATCTGAAGGAATAAGGGAAGCAAATTGATAGAAGGATTCTCTTATCTGTTCAATATTATGGAAGTAATCCATATGGTCTTCTTCTATGTTAAGGATAATTCCAATCTTAGGATGAAATTGTAAGAAGCTATTGGTGTATTCACAAGCCTCTGTTACAAATAGATCAGATTTTCCTACACGTATATTTCCCTTAATACGTTTAAATATTCCTCCAATAGAAAGGGTTGGATCAGTATCGGCTTCTAATAGAATATCTGAAATCATAGAGGTAGTAGTAGTTTTACCATGTGTTCCACTTACAGCAATAGGAGTTTTATAATTTTTCATAAGTTGACCTAATAACTCAGCCCTAGTAAGACAAGGAATATTTCGTTGTTGTATTTCTTGAAATTCAGGATTATCTTCACGAATGGCAGCAGTATAGACAACAAGATCTATAGAATCTTGTATATTTGATGCACGTTGTCCATAATAAATAGTGACACCTTTGGATTCTAGGTGTTGAGTGATTTCGGAATGTTCTCTATCGGAGCCAGAGATTTGAAATTGTTCTTGCAATAAGATTTCTGCAAGTCCACTCATACTAATAC
>JAWXVF010000177.1:0-4311 GCA_044425555.1 Eubacteriales bacterium | reverse complement strand
GAACAAGTTACATTTGCCTATCCTAATACGCAAAAAAATGCAGTAGAAAATGTAACCTTAGAGATTAAACAAGGGCAAACAGTGGCATTAGTTGGTGGTTCAGGCGGTGGAAAGTCTACCCTTGCAACTTTAATTCCAAGATTTTGGGATGTACAAGAGGGTGCTATTAAAATCGGAGGAATTGACGTAAGAGATATGAGTGAAGCAGATATTATGAATAACGTTTCTTTCGTATTTCAAAATACCAATCTCTATCAAATGAGTATCTTAGACAATGTAAAAGAAGGAAATCCTACTGCAAGTGAAGAAGAAGTAGTAAAGGCATTAAAACTTGCAAGGTGTGAAGAAATCATCGAAAAACTTCCTAAGGGAATTCACGAAATAGTGGGAAAAGATGGGGTTTATCTATCAGGTGGAGAAGCACAACGTGTAGCTATTGCAAGAGCCATTCTAAAAGATGCTCCAATTATTTTACTAGATGAAGCAACAGCCTTTACAGACCCTGAAAATGAACATGAAATCCAACTTGCCATGGAAGAACTAGCTAAGAATAAAACGGTACTTATGATTGCACATCGTTTATCAACCATTCAAAATGCTGATAAAATCTACCATATTGATAATAGTAAAATCATAGAAGAAGGTACTCATAAAGAACTCTTAGCACAAAAAGGGAAATATTTTACTATGTGGGAAGAATACAATAAAGCGTTTTTGTGGAAGGAATGTGAGGTGGCTAATTAATGAAGAATTATTTTAAGAAAACTCTTGGGCTTAGTGATCAAGGTGCAACCGATATTATACGGGCAAATAGTGCAGCAACCTTTGTAAATCTATTTTTAATGGCAACTAGTGGTGTGTTATACTCTTTTCTAAAAGATAGTTTAACTTCCTCATTAAATGGGGAACGCCCAAGTTTCGATTTACTGTTTTACATATTATATTCTTTGATTATAGTAGTTTGTATCTACATTAGTTATTATTTTGCGTATAATACAAGTTATATGTCTGCCTATAACGAAAGTGCAACGAAACGAATTACATTAGCAGAAACCTTACGAAAATTACCACTTTCCTTTTTCGGCAAAAAAGATTTAAGTGATATTACCACCACGATCATGACAGATGCCGCAGAATTAGAGCATTCTTTTTCTCATTTTATTCCTGTTCTAGTGGGGTCGATCACTTCTACTACTATTATTAGTATTGGGTTACTAGTGTTTAATGTAAAAATGGCGATTGCAACTCTTTGGGTTATTCCTATTTCTTTTGCCTTATGCGTTATGACAAGAGCTTACCAACGAAAATTTAATGTGAAAAGCGTTGGAAATCGACTAGATTATGATAACAAATTAACTGAGTGTATTGAAAACATCAAGGATATGAAAGCCAACAATCGCAAAGAAGCACATCAAGAAGATTTAGAACGTAAACTAAAATCAAGTGAACGTCATAATTTAATCACAGAACTTGGAATAGGACTTCCTGTATGTACGGCACAGATGATTTTAAAAGTAGGAATTGCAACCTCTATGTTAATGGGAGTCAATCTTCTTGGAAAGGAAGAAATTGATCTTCTTACGTTTCTAGTCTTTATGGTACTCGTTACGAGAGTGTTTGATCCTATTGCAGGTGCTTTAATTAATCTTGCTGCAACCTTTCATTCCCTTGTTAGTATTGATCGTATGAAAGATTTAGAAGCTACTAAGCTTCAGACAGGGAAGGAGCATTTTGCACCAAAGGGATATGATATTGTTTTTGATCAAGTAACCTTTGCCTATCATGATGGAGAAACAGTTATTAATAATGCCTCTTTTATAGCCAAACAGGGAGAAATCACAGCCCTTGTAGGACCATCAGGTGGTGGAAAATCAACAGCCTTAAAGCTTGTGGCTAGATTTTGGGACGTAACGAAAGGAAGTATTCGAATTGGTGGTGAGAATATTTCTGAGATTGATCCAGAAACACTTTTAAAAAGCATTTCCATTGTATTTCAAGATGTAACCCTATTTGATAATACAATACTTGAAAATATTCGGATTGGAAAAATAGGAGCAACTGACGAAGAAGTCATGGAAGCTGCTAAAGCTGCTCATTGTCACGAATTCGTAGAAAAGTTAAGCAACGGGTACCATACATTTATTGGCGAAAATGGAGCGACCCTTTCAGGTGGAGAGCGACAACGTCTATCCATTGCAAGAGCCCTTTTAAAAGATGCCCCAATTGTGCTATTAGACGAAGCAACCTCTTCCCTTGATATACAAAGCGAGACTGCAGTACAATCCGCAATTAATCGCTTGACGAAAGAGAAAACTGTTATTGTAATTGCCCATCGTATGCGAACCATTGCAGGTGCTAATAAGATTATTCTCTTAAAAGAAGGAAAAGTTGCAGAAGAGGGGACACATAATGAATTAATGAAACATGGTGCTAATTATGCAAATATGGTGAATTTACAAGTAAAGAGTATGAATTGGAAGTTAGTATAAGATAATAGAAAAAAGTTATTTTCAGTAGAATTACAGCACTTGCTAATCGTGACGAGTGCTGTAATTTTAGTTATAAATATTCTTAAAAATTTCCTTAGGAATACGTTGTCGAATGATACAAGTAATCAATTAAATGTTTCAGCAAAAGTAACGAACTCTTCAAATTGACAGTGTTCTGAATCTAAGTATCATAGAATTAATAAGTACTTACAAGTAGATGGAGGGGATATCTATGAATTCAAACTTTAAGTTTCTAGAACAGGAGTATCCTGTGCTATATCAGGTTGGTAGTACAGCTGAAAAATATCTATATTCTGATACCAATTCCTGTTTAATTAAATTAGGTATATTTGGTGAAACCGTAGTAAATTTGATGATGAAACTAGATCAGATAGCTTCTCCTACCTATGATAATACTCATGCAAATAGAATAAAATTACTAAAAAGAGAAGGAATGTTACCACGAGAAATTGATGAGATTTTATTTGCCTTACGAAAAAATAGAAATAATGCCATACATGCCAATTATGAGAGCACAGAGCAATGTAAAGTATTATTACAAATGTGTTTTCATTTAGGATGTTGGTTTGGTGAAGTATATGGCACAGAGGAAATGAAAATTCCTAACTTTGTTATGCCAGTAGAAGATACTACAGACTACGTTGTAGTGATAAATGAACAGGAACAGAAAATCGAAAATCTAGTTGCCCAAATTGAACAAATGAAATCCCAAGAGATACCATCTAAAGAACGTATCAAAAAAGTTGCAAATGCAATTAGTAACCTGAATTTATCCGAGAAAGAAACGAGATATATTATAGATGAACAACTAAGAAAAGTAGGTTGGGAAGTAGATACAGAAACGGTTAGATATTCAAGGGGAATCAGACCACAAAAAGGGAAAAATCTAGCCATTGCAGAATGGCCAACCAATGCCGTTAGCCATAATCATGGCTATGTAGATTACGCTTTATTTATAAATGAACAATTAGTGGGAATGATAGAAGCTAAGAAAAAGATAGCAGATGTCCCTAGTGTCATAGATATGCAGTGTAAGGAATACGCAAGCCATGTTCGGGAAGAGCATGAACAATATGTGATTAGTAATTGGAATGAGTATCAAGTACCGTTTGTCTACGCAACTAATGGTCGTAAATACTTAAAACAGATAGAAACAAAATCTGGTATTTGGTCGCTAGATTTAAGAGAAAAAACTAATATTTCGAAAGCTTTGCAAGGTTGGGTGAGTCCTGATAATATCATGCAAATTCTTGAAAATGATATAAAGAAAGCTAACCAAAACTTGAAAAACACATCATTTGACTTACTACGTGACAAAGATGGACTTGATTTGCGTGAGTATCAAATAAAAGCTATCGAAAAAGCAGAAGAAGCAATCATAGACGGTAAAAGTACAGTACTTTTGTCTATGGCGACGGGCACTGGAAAAACTCGTACTATTCTAGGTATGATCTATCGTTTTTTGAAAGCGAAGAGATTTAATAGAATATTATTCTTAGTAGATAGAACGGCACTTGGAGATCAGGCAACTGACGTATTTAAGGACGTTAAGATAGAAGCAGCCAAGACACTTGATAAAATTTATGATATCAAAAAGTTGGTTGAAAAAGAAATAGAAAAAGAAACGAAAATTCAAGTTGCCACTGTGCAAAGCCTTGTTAAACGTATTTTATATAATGATAGTGAAACCATGCCAGCTGTTTCTGACTATGATTTGATTATTATAGATGAGGCACACAGAGGGTATATTTTAGATAAAGAACTTGATGAAGATGAACTTATATATCGTAATCAAGATGAT
>JAWXVF010000176.1:0-4323 GCA_044425555.1 Eubacteriales bacterium | reverse complement strand
TATGCCGTATTTTAGAAGTAAACGAATGAATGAAATAAAACCTTCGGACGTTGTTAAATGGCAAAATGCAATGATGAAAGCAAAGAACAAAACGGAAAACAGCTCTCACCTGTGTACTTAAAGACTATCCACAATCAGCTTTCAGCAATTTTTAATCATGCAATTAGGTTGTACGAATTGCCTAGCAACCCTGCACAAAAAGCTGGGAACATGGGTAAAGAAAAAACTAAAGAAATGTTGTTCTGGACAAAAGACGAGTTTGAGAAATTTAGCTACGAAATGATGGACAAGCCGATGTCGTACTATGCGTTTAATATTCTGTACTGGACAGGCATACGCACTGGTGAACTACTTGCGCTAACAAAAGAAGATTTTAACTTCAGCAAGTCGACACTGAGAATAAACAAAAGCTATCAACGTATCGATAGAAAAGACGTAATCACAGACCCAAAGACACCACGAAGTAATCGTGTGATTGCACTACCAGAATTCATCTGCGATGAACTACAAGATTATATAGATAGCCTTTACAAAGCAGAAAAAGAAGATAGGATATTTCCAATCACGAAAAGTTATCTGCACAATGAAATGAAACGTGGGTGCAAAGTCAGTGGAGTGAAGAAAATTAGAAATCATGATTTAAGGCACAGTCACTGCAGTCTACTTATAGAACTTGGGTTTCCTGTGATAGCCATAGCGGAAAGATTGGGTCACGAAAGCATTGATATAACCTATCGATACGCACATTTATTCCCAAATAAACAAAACGAAATAGCAGAGAGATTAAATCTTGAAAGGGGTGCATGATATGTCAGCAAAAAGTATGGATAAAAAGAATCGTTGGAGAAGTAAGACGGTAGGATTTAGGGTCAGTCCAGAAGAATGGGCAGAAATCGAAAGGCTTGTGAAATTAAGTGGAATGACTAAGCAGGAATATATAATGCACAGATTGCAGAATGCGGAGATGATAGTACAAGCAAGCCCTAGAGTTTTGAAGGCAATACAGGAGGAAATGAGGGTTATAGAGGATCACTATCAAGTGAAATGTAAAAGTGGAATAAATGGTTACCCGGAAAGAAAAAATCTGCATTAGCAAATTTAAACTTGCATTTTATTGTTAAATATGCTAATATGTAAAGATATAAAAAGGAGATAGATATGCATATTACATATAAAAAATTGTGGAAATTACTAATAGATAGGGAACTTTTGAAAAAAGATTTATGTGAAATGTCTGGTATAAGTTCGTCATCTATGGCAAAATTAGGAAAAAATGAAAATGTTAGTACAGAGATATTACTAAGGATATGTAAAACTCTTGAATGCGATATTAGTGACATTGCAGAAATAGAGGTTTAAATAAGAAGGAATAAAGAATGAAAAAATATAATTTTATAGATTTATTTGCAGGTTGTGGAGGCTTGAGCGAAGGCTTTTATGCAACTGGTTTTAATGCATTAGCACATATAGAAATAAATAAAGTTGCATGCGAAACACTTAAAACGAGAATGAGGTACTATCAATATAGCGATGAAGAAATTGAAAAATCAGTTCTTAATTTAGATATAACAAGTGATAATATAGTAAAAGAAATTGATTCAGCAGTCGGGATTAATAAGGTTGATGTAATAATAGGAGGTCCTCCGTGTCAAGCTTATTCAAGTTTAGGTAGAGCTAAAGATGAGAATGCTATGGTAAATGATCCAAGGAATTATTTGTTTGAAAGTTATGTAAAAGTTTTAAATTATTATCGTCCGAAGCTTTTTGTTTTTGAGAACGTCATGGGAATGCTTACAGCTAAAGTAAATGATGAGCTGATTGTAAATAAGATTATTGAAACTTTATCAGAAAATTATAAAGTAAAGTTGGAGGCAAAGCTAAACGTATTAAATTCGGTTAACTACGGAGTTCCACAAACTAGGAAAAGAGTTATTATAATCGGTGTAAGGAATGATTTGAATATTGAGATAGAAGATATTTACAACAATATTTTAAAAACACACTACTCACCCGAAACTCCTAATAAAGATCTTGGTGAATTAAAAAAGTATGTTACGGTAGGGGATGCGATTAAGGAATTACCTAAGCTAAGAGCAGGCGAAGGACAAAAGACAGTAGAGTTCAAGTCAACAAAGGTAAATGAGTTTCTTGAGAAAATAGCAAAGGATAGTACAACGTTAAATGATCATGTTGTGAGACGCCATAATGATATGGATATAAAAAGGTATCAAGCTATGGCTGGAAATAAATGGACATTTAAAGAGTTATTAGCACATAGATCTGACTTAAAACATGAAAAGCCGAGAGTTTTTGGTAATAGTTATACAGTCCAGTGGTGGGATCTTCCGTCGAAAACTATAATAGCACATTTATATAAGGACGGAAATCAGTTTATCCACCCTGACGCAGGTCAAGCAAGAACGTTTACTGTGAGAGAGGCTGCAAGGTTGCAATCTTTTCCTGATGACTTCGTATTTGAAGGGTCACGAACAGAACAATATAAGCAAATTGGAAATGCTGTTCCACCGCTTATGGCTGAAGCAATTGCAAGTGCTGTAAGAAAAACTTTAGAAGATATGGAGAAATGATGTGTTTATCAGTATGAGAGATATTAAGAGTAAAAGGGATTTTTCTGTAAATTTAGAATTAATTATAATATACACTAGAATGGTGCAAGTTTTTTGTGAGAAAAATGACTTAGAGTTCAAATCTATACAAAGCGAACACTATTTAGAAGAATTAATTGATATAGGTGTAATTTGTGATAAAAATGAATTAAATGACTTTGTAAAACTATGTGAAGGCAAATATAGTGAATTTGAAACAGCTGTTAATTTTGTGATAAATAATCGCGCATTAATTGGAAATCTACTTGATAAAATTTATAAAGTTAGACGAAAAGAATTGCAAAAGATTAAACAAACAGACAACAAGCTTACTTTGGTTGATTTTTTTAGCGGAGCAGGGGGGTTAAGCTTAGGATTTATTCAAGAAGGTTTCAATGTGAAACTAGCAAATGATATAGAAGATGTGTGTATTCAAACATATAGATACAACCATCCTGACTTACCAACAGATAAAGTTGTTCAAGGGGATATAAAAGAAATTGTGTGCAATATTGAGGAATACATAGATACAGATATTGACATCATTGTAGGCGGACCACCTTGTCAGGGATTTAGTGAAGCAAATAGGCAAAGAGTTATAGATGATCCTAGAAATATGCTGTATAAATACTTTATAGAGGCAGTGAAGACGATTGCTCCTAAATTTGTCGTTATGGAAAATGTTAAAGGTATGCTAAAGGTAGCGGGGCAAGTTTGCGACGATTATTCCAATATAAAAATAAAAAAGAATGGTGCTGATTACGCGTATAAAACAGCTTTTAACGTGTTAAATTCAGAAGAATTTAGTGTTGCACAAAAGAGAGAACGACTTATATACATTGCAGTTCGTAATGATGTTATTGCAGAGATGGATATTACACCGGAGCAAATATTTGAACAAATAAGTAAAGCAAACGAAAATTCAAAAAGATACATATTAAATGACGCGCTTTTGGATATCAAGGAGTTAGATGCACCAAGGATAAAAAATACAAATGAGATTGATTCTGAGATTTCAGGTAAGAAGATAGATATAAATAGATTTCAAAATCACGAAAACGAATATTTAGATTTAATAAATTTAAATAATAAAATGCCGATGGTATTAAATCATAAGGCCAGATATTGTAATGATATAAATTATGAAATATATAGCAAATTAGCTCAAGGTGAAGATGCAACGAGCGAAAAAATTAAACATGTGATGCCGTATTCGCATAGGAATCACTGCTTTAAAGATAAATATTACAAGCTAAGAGCAGATAAGCCGTGCAGAACAATTACAGCACATTTAAAAATGGATTGTCACTCGCACATACATCCGTTTCAAAGTAGAGCGATTACACCGAGAGAAGCCGCTAGAATACAATCGTTTCCAGATGATTATTTATTTTGTGGAGCGTATTTAAAAACATATATGCAAATAGGGAATGCAGTTCCACCTTTGATGTCCAGGGGTATAGCAAAGGTAATAAAAAAATATTTATAATTATAATATAAGAAAATAATTCTCAATTGGTTTGAGGATTATTTCTTTCGTTATTGAAAGGAAATTTAATGATAAAGATTACTAAGATTTTAAATTCAACTGATTTAGGGTTAAACGGGTCGCATGGTGGAATAACTGTTGGTAGACCATATATGGATATGGTCAAAAACTTTTTTGGAGACTCAGTTTCGTACAAGAAATTTCATGACAAAAAAACAAGTAAAATTT
>JAWXVF010000015.1:0-31089 GCA_044425555.1 Eubacteriales bacterium | reverse complement strand
TCATAGGAGTGAATCGGAAAGTTCACAAAGTGTAGATAAGGTGGAAGAGCCAAAAGAGTATATAGAACATGTAGAGGTGGTGGATAATCAAGAGGATGATAACCAATCAACTGAGGATAAGGTAATATCTATTATTGGTTATGTGATTGCTTTTATAGCAACTAAGGTAGGCAAATTAATAACTGGGATATTAAGTTTTATAGGAGTATTGGTTCTTTTATATGTATTATATGTTTATATGAATGAAAAGGAATCTCTTGGAATTAGTTCGTCTTATATGACTCAGTATAGTTCTACTGTCACAGTAGGCGAAGCATTTGATGATTTTTTCTCTAATTCTACATGGACGAATTATGAAGTGGGTTCTAATACAATGGTAGAATTCACAGGTGGTTGTCAGTATTTAAATAGTCCTGCGGAGGCAGTTATACAATTTAGATTGGAGAACAATGGTACGTTTCATTTAATTTCTATTACTATGAATGGTACAAAGTTTAATGCAGACAATTTCTTAGAAAATTTGATGATTACAGGTTTTATGGAAAAGATTTATGATTAGTAAATTGGTAACCTATAATAATGAGGAGAGTATAAAATTATTGTAAAGTATTAACTGATAAGGAGTAACGCTATGTATTGTACAAATTGTGGAACAGAAGTTATAAATAGTAAATTTTGTACGAGCTGTGGAGAAAAAATTCAGAATAATAATAGTGAATTAGAAAATACCACGAACGCTAATAAGGAACCACTAGAGAACAAAGTAATTCAGGAAGATTTGCAATCAAATGATATAGAAGAAATGAAAGAACCCAAAGAGTTCAAAGAATCAAAAGAATCCCATGAGCCAAAAGAACGTATACAACACGTTGAAGACATGAAAAATCAGGTAAGTCATAAGGTGGAGAAAGATAGGAAACCAGTTGATAATAGATTTATATTAGTTGCTATTATGTTACCAGTGATTATTCTTATCATAGGTATTGTATCGATATTTACACCATTAACATCCAACCAAGCGATGAGTACTGCAAATAGAATATATAATTTAGCAGTAATTCTGTGTCTTTTAGATTATTCGAAATTACAAAAGCTGGGTTATAAGTCTAAGCCTTTAATGATTTTATTGTTGTTATCCATGGTACCTCAAACAGTATGGATCATTTTACCTATTAGTTTTTTTGTACGTGCCAAAATATTGAACCAAATAAATAACTATGCTATTTTAGGAATGGTGATGTATTTAATATCTGGATTGTCTGAGTATGGCATCAATTATGCTTTTAATCGGATGATTAGTTATTTGTAATTGGAATTTACTTGGCAAACCAAACATAGGAAGGAATAAAGAATGGTTGTAAGAACGAATACAAGTGCAATGAATACCAATCGAATGTTAGGGAATATAACGAAGTTTACCATAGCGGATTCTGTAGAGAAATTGTCTTCGGGATATCGAATTAATCGTGCTGCAGACGATGTGGCAGGTTTGTCTATATCAGAAGGTATGAGAAGTCAGATACGAGGACTAACTCAAGCTACGAGGAATACTCAAGAAGGGATTTCTTTAATACAAATAGCAGAAGGTGGATTAAATGAAGTAACAGAAATCTTACAACGAATGAATGAATTAGCCGTACAATCAGCAAATGGTATTTATCAAGATGGGATAGAACGAGATTATATAGACCAAGAAGTTCGTGCCTTAATGGAAGAAATTGATCGCATTGCAGAAGATACGAAGTTTAACGGAATCTCTTTATTAAAAGCAGATAGTATTCCGTTAGGTACAACGGAAGTAAACACCATAGAGCCAAGTACTATGGCACTAGCTGCTGTGGATGTAATGCCAATTAGTGGAGTAACAGGTGATTTTGCAGTAAGTGGTGGAACCTATGGGACGGATTATACCTATGATAGTGGAGTGTTAACTATTTTATCAAGTAAAGATCTTACCATAACAACCAATGGGATTGCAACAACTGATTGCATTGTGGTAGATGATAGTGCAGGAAGTGCCAATCTTACCTTGTCTAATGTGAATATAGATTTGAGTAAAAAATCTTTTGGTACAGCATTTTATACTGGGAATAATGATGTTAATCTTAAGTTGGTAGGAAATAATAATTTAATAAGTGGATATGGCATGGCAGGATTAAGAGTAGATGAATTTGGGTCTGTTACCCTTGATGGTACAGGATCTCTTACTGCAATAGGTGGTTGGCAGGGGGCAGGTATAGGAGGTGATCAAGGTCTTGATAATAGTACGAGTGGTACAATTACCATTAATGGTGGAACGATTATTGCAACAACTTCACCTCTGAGTAGTTCCCAAGCTTCAGGAATAGGTAGTGCTCCTGGTGTGACAAGTGGTGCAATTACCATTAATGGTGGTACTGTAATAGCTACAGGTGGTCATTGTGCAACTGGAATTGGGTCAGGAGGTGGAAGTGTTGGAGATATTCTAATTACAGGAGGAACTGTAATAGCCACAGGTGGGTATTTATCAGCAGCAATAGGTGGTGGATATTGGAACAAGTCGTGTGGAGATGTTGTTATTACTGGAGGAACTGTGACAGCCATAGCTTATGATGGTTATGATGGGATTGGAACGGGACTTTATGGAAATCCCGTTGAGTATTCCATTAGCAATGTATTAATAACCGTACCACAGATACTAGAAGCGAACACTGATTATATTGTGCAAATAGGGGACGGAGAAGAGCAGATTATTACTACGGATAACAACGGAGAATTAGGTTTTATTGCAGATAATTATACTGGAGAGACTGTAAAAGTTATGGACAGCGATAGGAATGAGGTATTTAATAGTTCTCTTATGACGAGTTATTTACAATTGGGTAGAAGCTTGTCATTTGGAGATGATACACTTAATAAAGAACATACTATTTACTTTCATGTAGGCTGTGAATCAGATGACTACATTGATTATACGATCAAAGACATGAGTTGTGCATCCATAGGAATTGAAAAAGTTTCTCTTTCTACGCAAGAATCTTCTAGAGAATCGATTGAACAGATTCAAGAAGCTATTGAGAGTGTGGTAGAGTATCGTGCTTATATGGGAGCTATGCAGAATCGTTTAGAAGCTACATCTAGTAATCTAATGAATGTGATTGAGAATACTACAAATGCAGAGAGTCGTATTCGTGATACGGATATGTCAACAGAAATGGTAGCGTACTCTAACGCTAAGATTATCCAACAAGTAGGACAAGCAATGTTAGCACAAGCGAATAGTACCAATGATGGAGTGCTAGGATTATTATAGGAATGAGTGTGAAACATATAATGATTACGTCCCAATATTGCATACCTTACAAGAGTGAACATTATTATGTAAGATTATGACTAAGTAAAGGTTCGTATAATAACAAAAGAAGTTAGTTCTTTTGGCACGCTTTTTCAGAAATGGAATACCATATTCTATAATGAAAAGGGAGAGTATCCGTATGAACATTCGAATGAACTACACCACGAGACAAGAAATGAGTGCAAAAGAGGCTGAAATGGACATGAGTAATATTCCAACAAGCAGAGAACTAGTAGATGATCCTATGGCTAATAGAATGCCAACTATTCCCCTTCCCAATGTAGGAGAAGGAGGAGCCGTAGGTACATTGCCTAGTAATGGTGGAACTCCAGTGACTCCTGTACCAAACCCAGGAGAAGGAGGAGCTGTTAGTCCTATGCCTGACACAGGAGGAATGCCTGCCATACCATTACCGAATCCAGGAGAGGGTGGAGCTACTACATTACCAAGCACAGGAGGAATACCTGTCATACCATTACCAAATCCAGGAGAAGGAGGAGCCGTAGGTATTATCCCTACGCCAAGTAACGTGGTAGGATTAATTGCTACTATTATTTCATCATATCCAAGACCAAATGCTCCTTGTAATTTCTGTCCAACTCCTTCTGGAAAAACAGGAAATGTTCGTTTTCTAAATGCGGCTAGTGACTACGATTCATTTCGTGTGTACATCAATGAACAGTTGTTCATTCAACCATTTTACTATGGGGAAGTAAGCGAATATCAGAAAGTAGAAAGTGGCTATCAAATGGTTACTATATCAGGGAAAAATGGATACGTGTACATTCAACAATCTATTCTCATTCCTGATAATGGAGAATTGACCATTGCTATTACCAATACTTCGACAGGTCTTGGATTAACGGTTGTTGAAGATAGTCCTTGTGCAGCAACTTCTTACGTATCGTGTATTCGAGTGTGTAATCTGTGTCATGATGCAGGTGATTTAGATGTTATTGTGGGAGACTCCTATTTAACCTATTGCAATGTTTCGTTTGAAGAAGTTACTAAGTATAAAACTATTTGGCCAAATAACTACTACTTCTTTGTGAGAAAAAGTGTAGATCAAGAATCCCCAACGTATCTTGATGGATCCATTATGCTTACTTCACAAATCAATGTTAAGGCGAATAAAAGATATACTATTTACCTATTGAAATGGCAAAGTAGTTCCCCTAATGCGGTGAGAGCCTTAGTAATTGAGGAATAGTCAAACAGAATCAATTAATTAAAAAATAGTTCTATGAGGGTGACCTTATAGGACTATTTCAAGCGTTCTTATATTATATAGAAATCTATTTGAAGTCATTATAGAAAATCAATAACAAGTTATATTAGAGATAATCACAAAAGTACTTTGTAAATCAGTAAAAGTATGATATAGTGGTAGTAGTTTTAATATTTAGATAAGGAAATTAGAATGATTAATTTTGAATGTGATTATACAGAAGGTGCTTATCCAGAGATCTTAAAGAGAATGCTTGAAACCAATGAAGAACAAAGCGTTGGGTATGGGGTAGACTCTTACTGTGATAATGCCAAGACTTAATTAGAAAAGCTTGCAAACAAGAATGTGTGGAAGTTCATTTTTTGGTAGGTGGAACACAGACGAATACAACTGTGATTGCATCTGTTTTGCGACCTTACCAAGGAGTGATTAGTGCTACTTCAGGACATATTGCTTGCCATGAAACAGGGGCAATAGAAGCAACAGGACATAAGGTGATTGCTTTAGAAGGAGAGCAAGGGAAGCTTAGTGCACAACAAGTTCGGCAATGTTATGAAGCACATTATAAAGATGAAGCGAGAGAACATACGACACAACCAGGAATGGTGTATATATCCAATCCAACAGAGTATGGAACACTTTATTCAAAAGGGGAACTACAAGAACTTTCCAAGGTATGTAAGGAGTGTGAATTACCACTTTATTTAGATGGTGCAAGACTTGGCTACGGACTAATGGCAGAGGGGTATGATGTGACCCTTGCGGATATTGCACGGTTATGTGATATATTTTATATTGGGGGAACGAAGCAAGGGGCATTATTTGGAGAGGCAGTTGTAGTGGTGAATCAAGCATTAGTACGAGATTTTCGTTATATGATGAAGCAACAAGGAGCAATGTTAGCAAAAGGATGGTTACTTGGAATTCAATTTCAGGTGTTATTTGAAACGGATGTTTACTTTACATTGGCAAAACAAGCAAATGAGTTGGCTAGTAGATTAAAGAAAGCATTTGTAGAAAAGGGGTATTCTCTTTATATAGAAACATGGACTAATCAGATTTTTGTGATTATGAAAGAAAAAGATTTGATGCGTTTAAGGAAAGAATATGGATTTTCTATTTGGGAACAGATAGATGAAGAACATATCGTTGTTCGATTCTGTACTAGTTGGTCTACGAAAGAAGAACATGTAAAGCGACTAATATGTGATTTGTAGAGAGAGCGAGGTGGATATATGTTTTTTGTAAGAAATTTTAGAGTGTTTTTAATATTAGTAATGTCCGTCTTAACAGTCTTATTAGTAAATGATTCTATTATTCAATTGTCACTTCACATATTTTTGTATGCATTAGTTGCCAATTTATTAATTATGTCTTTGATAAAATCTCACGCAACCCATACTGAACAGGCATTTGGAATTGTACTGCAGATTATTATTTTAATGGTGCATATTTATATTGTATATGGCTTGGATAAGAATTTATTATATCGTGTGATTTCAGTAGCATTGCTAATGTTGTCCGTTACAATTGATTATTATATTTTGAAACATCGTGATGTACCATTTGTATTTTCTACTGTAGGAGAAGATGCCATTTCCTTTGAAGATATTAAGCATTATCATACGAAGATTGTGAAGAAATCCAACTTATTAGAGCAAGCGGGTAAAGTATTCACCCCTAATACAGTGAAAGAGTTAGCGAAAGAGTTTTCGCGTCATAGTTCTATTCGATATGTGAATAAGAGTGCATTAAGCAAGGAGTATTTTGAGCATCTAGACGAATCGTTAAGTGATTTAAATGTATATATTGTGTTATCAGATACAGGAAGCCCTGCTAGTGACGTAATTGGATTATTCACACAGAAACCTTTTAATCATGCGTCTATTTCCTTTGACCCAGAGTTAAAGACATTGGTTAGCTATAATGGAGGAGCTAGGCTAACACCTCCAGGCTTAAATGCAGAGATGTTACAACACTTTTGCCAGAAAGAAGGTGCGGCAATTCGTGTATATCGTTTGGCAGTGACTTTGGAACAGAAAAAAGGCATGGTTGAACGTGTGAAGAAAATTGACCGAGAGGGAAGTGCCTATAACTTATTAGGGTTAGCATTGCGACGTAGTATGAAGCCGAATATCATGTTTTGCTCTCAATTTGTATATAATTTATTGTTGACAGTTGGAGCACAATATTTTGAGGAGAATCCTGATAATTTAAAACCAACAGATTTAATAGAATTAGATTATGATCGAAAGTTAGAATTTGTAGAAAATATTTTACTATCTTAATGGAGAGTTATGTGACTTATGAGACATAGAAAAAGTGAACAATATAGTATTTATCTTATGGTAATAGTTTCTATGATTTTGATAGGTATGCCTATTTTTAGTATAACCCAATATTTAGGAAGTGTTTTTGGGGGTACGCATATCACTTCTTTGGCGAAAGAAGGGTATTTAGATATTACTTCGTATGATTACCATGGCAATAAACCTTTGTCATTGAATGGGGAATGGAAGGTTTATAGAGAACTTTATTTAGATGATGACTATGTAGAAATTTCAGAAGGATTAGAATCAAATCTAGAGAGCTTTCCAGTATTAAATCTTAAAAATGCTGTAAATGCACAAACGTATCAATTGTTTTTGAAGATGGATGCAATAGAAGATTTAGTATTGTCAATTCCTTTAGAAAGTCCGCAAGTTAGAGCATATTTAAATGGACATCCATTAGAACATCGTACTATTTCTATGAAATGGATTACTATTTCTAGTGAATATATGTTACATGAATTGATTCCCTATTATGATGATTCTAAGGAATATCAAGAATTGATTATATCGGTTCCTAGTGAAATTAAGATGACGAATCTATTTAATCGAAACATTACGATTTCGATTGAAGATAATTATATTGTGCAAGAGAGAGTATTACACAATATCCAGTTCTTTTTGATAGGTGCTATGATTATGGTGATCGTGGTAGGATTTTCTTATATGGTATTAGTTCCATCGTATTCGACCTTGACGATTATGAACTTATTTGATTCTGCGTTGATGTTTCATATTTTATTTAATATGTCTACCATTCCTCAATTATTGGTAACATTATTAGGAATAGATACGTATGGAGGGATTATATTTCGTAGATTAGATATATTCTTTCTATTGTTAGCTTGCCTTATTGGAACGTATTTGGCTAAGTCTATTTTTGATCCTGAGAATAAGGTGAATAAATGGTGTGACAAGCCTATTGTATATATGTTAGCCATTGTTATAGTATGTTTTTTTATTTGGCCAGAATTGGTTAATACGTATGCGTCTATGTTGTTAATAGCGTTGTTAGTATATGGGATGATTTGCTTTATGTTGCGATTTAGAGTGACTGTTCAAGATGGCAATGCGAACTTTTACAAGAAGTTTCATCTAGCAAAGACTATTTATATAGGAGCTGTTGTTTTTCTAGATATGGCAAGTTTGGCGGCATCTTGGCGCAATAACACCATGCTTTTCTTCCTATACGCCCTTTTTTTTATCGTACACATTGTGGTTAAGGCTTATGAATATCGCTTGTTATTTGTGAGTATTGAGAATATGAATAAAGAATTAGAAGTAACAGTAGAAGAACGTACGAAAGAGTTGATGATAGCTAATGAAGAGTTGAAAGAAATTAGTTGTAAGGACGCTTTAACGAAATCGTATAATCGGCTATATTTTGAAGAACAATTTGATAAATACCTTACCTTGTATAGGGAAGGTATGGTGCGGAGTATCTATTTATGTATGTTTGATTTGGACAAATTTAAAAGTATTAATGATGTATTTGGACATGCGGTAGGTGATGAACAATTAATAGAGGCAGCAGATGTGGCGAAGAAGTATACAAGTGATACGATTCAATTTGCTAGAATTGGTGGAGAAGAGTTTACTGTGTTGTTTATTAATATGGAAGATGAGGAAGTCTTAAGAATTACAGAATCTCTTCGATTAGATTTAGAAGAATTATCAAGAGCAAAAGAAGGACGAACTACAGGTAGTTTTGGAATTTTCAAACCAGATATAACGTGTGAAAATCAGTTGGTATTTACTAGTGCGGATCAATGTTTGTATTATTCTAAAGAACATGGTAGAAATCAGATCACCTATAATTTTCAAGGAGAAATGGTTACTTTTTTAAAGTAGGGAGAAGATAAGATGAGTGAAAACAATAAAGTAAAGGCAATCGTATTTGATATTGGGAATGTACTAGTAGATTTTCGCTATGAAGAACATTTTAAACAATTCGTGTCTAGTCAAGAAGAATGGGAACGCTTAGTACAAGCGACTGTTTTATCGAATGGTTGGTGTGAACTAGATAGAGGAGTATTAAGTGACGAGGAGATCCTTGATGAATTTATAGCGAATGATCCAGAAATAGAAGGAATTTTACGGATGATGTTTTCTAATATGGATGGAATTTTACAGATGAGAGATTTTGCTATTCCATTAGTGGAAGAGCTAAAGGGGTATGGATACGAGGTGATTGCTCTTTCTAATATGCCTCATAAAATGATACGAGAATGTAATAGAGACTTGCATTTTTTGGAACATATGACAGGTGCGATTCTATCGTGTGAAGAACAGTGTGTGAAGCCAGAGAAACAAATATATAAAAAACTTTTGAGTAAGTACCATTTAAAGGGAGAAGAATGTATATTTATAGATGATTTACCTAAGAATATAGAAGCTGCTAGAGAAGTAGGATTTTATGGGATTTGTTATGGTTCTTATGAACAAATGCGTGAAGAAATGAAGAGTATAATTGGGAGATAAGGAATGGTTATTTTTAGATAGAACTAGTTTTTTGAAATAAATTGTGATAGAATAGTAGAGAAAATAGGAGGTAATACAATGTATAAAATGAAAGATGAATACTTAACAGGTATTCCTATGATTGATGAAGAACATGGACGATTATTTGAGATTGCACAGAGTATCTATGAACTACAACAAGAAGAGTTTATCAGTGATAAATACGATAATCTAAAGATAATATTAGAAGAGTTAAAGGAATACACGTTAACACATCTAGATCATGAAGAAGCGTATATGCAGAGTATTAATTATAAACGGTTTTTTATGCAAAAGGTAGAACACGATCGCTTCCGTGATCAAATTGAAGATATGAATTTTCAACTAATTGATGAATCTTCTGATGAGATGATTACGGATGTATTAAATATGATTACCAATTGGTTAGTAGATCATATTTTCGAAAATGATAAATTAATTGGACAACCATAAACGGTAGATAACAAAGGATGGATGAGAAGATGGGATTATATCAAAATTGGCAATCAATAGCGTATTCCGAAACTACAGATAAGGGAGAATTACAACGCTTTTGGAGTGAGTATTTTTTAGTGGAAAAGGGTATCTATGAAGAGATTTTAAAGGATACCAATATTGTAGTAAAGGGAACTGTCAAAGAATTAGCGGAAAAGTTCCAAGTGGATTTACTACGGATGACAGGTTTTTTAGATGGAATTAACGAAAGTTTAAAAAAACCTAACGATTTAGAGAATTTAGAAGAAGACAGTAAGGTACAGCTAGGATATGACATAGAGTTACTTTATAAGAATATGGTCGCAGCAGAGGCAGAATGGTTATATGGATTGGAAGCTTGGCAAACTATTTTAGATGATAATACGAGAAAACATTTATACAAAGAACAGAAATCATCTACCACTGTTGTTAAGGAAGAAAAGGTATATCCAAATGATCCTTGTCCATGTGATAGTGGAAAAAAATATAAAAAATGTTGTGGCAAATAAAGGGTTTTGAAAAGTATCTAAGGAGAAATATAAAAAGGAACTGACGACCGAGAAGTTTAGATTTCTTGTGTGGAAGTTTCTTTTTTGTAAAAATGATTGTGCAATAATATGCAAATTATCACAGAGCTGACAATGTCTACTTATTGTGAGAACAGCTATAATGAAAACAATAAAGAGAGTGAACTTGGAGGGGATGAAATGAAATATGGATATTTTGATAATGATAAGAGAGAGTATGTAATTAATCGTGTAGATTTGCCAACATCTTGGACAAATTACCTAGGTGTGGAAGAAACGTGTGCAGTCGTGAACCATACTGCGGGAGGGTATCTGTTTCACAAAACACCAGAATATCACAGAATGACAAGATTTCGTGCCAATAGTGTTCCTATGGATCGACCTGGTCATTACGTATATATTCGTGATGAAGAGAGCAAAGATTATTTTAGTATATCATGGCAACCAGTAGGGAAGTCACTAGACCAAGCGAAATACACTTGTCGTCATGGATTATCCTATACGACATATGAGTGTGAATACGACAATTTAAAAGCAACACAAACTTTAAGTATTCCGCTAGGGGAAGCAGTAGAGTTATGGGATGTGACAATAGAGAATCAAGATACAAAGCCTAGAAAGTTAAATATATTTTCTTATTGTGAATTTTCGTATCGTCATATTAATATAGATAATATGAATTATCAGATGAGTAATTACTGTGCAGGATCGAATTATGAAGATGGAATCATAGAGTATGATTTATTTTATGAAGAATTTGGATTTCAATATTTTACTTCTAGTGAAATGTCAGATAGTTTTGATTGCTTACGTGATAGGTTTATTGGATCATATCGAACAGAAGACAATCCAATTGCAGTAGAGAATGGGGTATGTAGTGGCTCTTTTGAGAAAGGGGGGAATCATTGTGGTTCTTTACAGAAATATATTACTTTGCAACCAGGAGAAACAGCAAGAATTGTATATTTCTTAGGAGAGGGAAATCGTGCGAAGGGAAAAGCGATTAGAGAGAAGTTTTCGGATTTTACTACAGTAGACCAAGTCTATGTGGATTTAAAAGCGTTTTGGCATAATAAAATGTCTAAGTTACAAATACAAACACCAAATGAAGGAATGAATACGTTAATTAACACATGGACATTGTACCAAGCGGAAATTAATGTAATGTTTTCTAGGTTTGCTTCATTTATAGAAGTAGGTGGACGAGTTGGATTAGGGTACAGAGATACGGCGCAAGATTCTATGACGATTCCTCACTCAAATCCAGAAAAATGCAAACTTAGAATTGAACAATTATTAAATGGACTTGTTTCAAAAGGATATGGACTTCATTTATTCCAACCAGAATGGTTTGAGCCAGAGGATGAAAATGTAAAACCGTTTAAATCACCAACTGTTGTTCCAAGTGCTAATAAGGATGATCTTGTACATGGGATAGATGACGCTTGTTCTGATGATGCCTTGTGGTTAGTTCCTTCCATTGTGGAGTATGTGAAGGAAACGGGAGAAATTGAGTTTTTAGATAAAGTCATTGGTTATGCAGACGGCGGCGAAGGCACTGTTTATGAACATATGACAAAAATTTTAGATTTCTCTAATGAATATGTAGGAGCTACAGGTGTTTGTCAAGGACTTCGAGCAGATTGGAATGATTGTTTGAACTTAGGTGGAGGTGAAAGTGCATTAGTTTCCTTCTTACATTATTGGGCAATTAATCACTTTTTAGAAGTTGCAACTTATCTTAAGAAAGAGAATGATGTTAAAAAATATACAGAAATGAGAGATCGTGTAAAAGCTGTTTGTGACAGTGAATTGTGGGATGAAGAATGGTTTATTCGAGGAATTACGAAAAATGGCAAGAAAATTGGTACTACAAAAGATTTAGAAGGTAAGGTACATCTAGAATCCAATTCATGGGCAGTGCTATCAAAGGCAGCTACATATGAAAAAGGGATTATGGCAATGGATAGCGTAGAAAAATATCTTGCGACTCCATATGGAATTATGTTAAACGCACCTTCTTATACAGTCCCAGATGATGATATTGGATTTGTTACTAGAGTGTATCCAGGGGTGAAAGAAAATGGAGCAGTGTTTTCGCATCCTAATCCTTGGGCATGGGCAGCAGAATGTGAATTGGGGCGTGGAGATCGTGCTATGAAATTTTATGATTCCCTTTGTCCGTATTATCAAAACGATATGATTGAGATTCGAGAAGCAGAACCGTATTCATATTGTCAATTTATCATGGGTAAAGATCACACAGCACATGGTAGAGCAAGACATCCATTTATGACAGGAACAGGAGGTTGGGCATATTTTTCTGCCACAAGATATATGTTAGGTTTAAAGCCTCAAATAGAACATCTAGAGATTGATCCATGTATTCCAAGTGATTGGAAGGAATTTTCTATGGAACGTGTATGGAGGGGAGCTACTTTCCGTATTCAAGTAGAGAATCCGAGTGGAGTAATGAAAGGGGTAAAAGAATTATATTTAAATGGTACTAAGGTTAACCAGATTACAGTACAAGACCAAGGAAGTGAACATCAAGTAAAAGTTGTTATGGGTTAAGAGAAAAGGAGAGAAAGAAAATGGTAAAATTTGGTACAGGCGGATGGCGAGCAATTATAGGAGACGAATTTACAAAGGAAAATGTACAAATCCTTGCAAAGGCAATGGCGGACAAGATGAAAGCGGAAGGAGTAGATAAGAAGGAAGTTGTATTAGGATATGATAAACGTTTCTTATCAAAAGAAGCAATGCAATGGACTGCTCAAGTATTTGCAGCAGAAAATATTAATACCCTTTTAATTAATAAGTCGGCTCCGACGCCTCTTGTGATGTACTACGTAATGGTAAATGATTTAGATTATGGAATGATGATTACAGCAAGTCATAATCCTGCATTGTACAACGGTGTAAAAGTCTTTACAAAAGGTGGTAGAGATGCAGATGAGCAACAGACTATTGACATTGAAGAATATATTGGGAATGTAACGGATATTCCAGCAGATGAAATGGATTACGAGGAAGCATTGCAAAAAGGATTGATTAAAGAGATTTATCCGGAAAATATTTATATTGATAATATTATTGAGAATTTGAATATGAAAGCCATTCGTGATGCGGAGATGAAGATTGCATTTGACCCTATGTATGGAGTGAGTGAAACATCTCTTAAGACTATTTTCTTTACAGCAAGATGTCATGTAGAAACCATTAATGATAACCATGATACATTATTTGGTGGAAGATTACCAGCACCAACTGCTGATACCTTACGAAGATTACAGACTTGTGTAATTGATAACAAATGTCATATTGGAATTGCAACAGACGGAGATGCGGACCGTTTAGGAGTAATTGATGATACAGGTAGATTTTTACACCCTAACGATATTTTAGTAGTGCTTTACTATTATTTAGTAAAGTATAAAGGTTGGAAAGGGCCGGTAGTACGTAATATTTGTACGACTCATATGTTGGATAAAATCGCTGCTTTATTTGGTCAAGAATGTTATGAAGTGCCAGTAGGATTTAAACATATTTCGGCTAAGATGTACGCAGCGGATGCGGTAATTGGTGGGGAATCTTCAGGTGGGTTAACTGTAAGAGGTCATATCAAAGGGAAAGATGGTGTTTATGCTGCTTCTTTACTAGTAGAGATGATTGCTGTTACAGGGAAAAAGTTATCTCAAATTGTCAGTGAAATTGAAGAAGAAATTGGCACTAATGCATTAGAAGAGAGAGATTATAAATTTACACAAGCTAAGAAAGAAGAAATCTTAAAAATTGTAATGGAAGAAAAGTTATTACCTGAATTTCCATTTGCCATTGAGAAAGTATCTTACTTAGATGGATGTAAAGTGTACTTTGAAAATGGTGGATGGTCTATTGCACGTTTCTCTGGTACAGAACCACTTCTTAGAACGGCGTGTGAAATGCCTAACGCAGAAGATGCTAAAAAAGTATGTGATTTATATGAAGAGTTCTTGAAAATCTAAAGATGATAGAATGTAAAATGGAGGTTTACGTATAGGCTAAACAATGCGTAACCTCTTTTTTTATTAAAATTAGAATAGAAAAGAAGGATAGTAACAGTGAAAAATATGAAAATGAAAACCTTTAGTTTTGGAGAGCATAAAAATACAAATCGAAAGAAACATCTACCTATTAAGTGGAAGATGGTATTGGTCTTATTCTTTGGTTGGTTGATTCCACTATTGTTTCTTACAATATTAACTGTTTATATTAATTCAGAACAAGTTAATAAACAGATCAATACTACAGTTGAGATTTCTATTGATAAAGCTGTAGATAATTGTAATCATGACTTAGAGAATAGTATAGCTGCTTCAAGAAATGCTTCGTATTTTTCAAATATAAAAGATGCGAATCAATTATTTCAAAGACATGGGGATGAACAACAGCTATACACTATGACTACAGAGTTTTTGCAACAACAATTTCAATATAACAATTTTTTTATTAGTACAATACTTTATTATTATGATAACCCTGAACAATTATATTATACGTATCGTAATCAAAATACGAATTATTATGTAGATAGTATTAAATGGTTTGAAGAGCAAGCAACAGAGACGATTCAGAATGAGTTGATGACTATGGAGTCAGATACAAAATTTATAGTAATAGAAGATCGACTTTATATGATGCGAAATATCTTAGATGCCGGTCAAAATTTCAAACCAATAGCTGGACTTATTATGGAAATGAATGTGGAGTACTTATTTTATAATATGAATGCCATATGGAATTATCAAGAATCAGCTATTTATATAAATGAAGATCGAATTATTGGTGACCGATTCTTGTACGATAACAATGAAAATTGTATTGTGAAAACTAGTTACGTAGAAGAACAACGAATTGATTATGTGATTTCTTTAGATTCAAATATTTGGGTAAAAGCCAATAGTACGATTCCAAGTATCTTAGTAAGTTGGTTGCTTATGATGATGCCATTGATTGTAGTGATTAGTCTTTTTTTTCACCGTTATGTGGTTGATCCAATTAATACACTAGTTAGAGCTGTGGAAAAAATAGAACATGAAGAATATGGATATCAGATTCCTGTAGATGTATATCGACAAGAATTTAAGTATCTAGCAGTTGCATACAATCATATGTCTAGTAGTTTAAAGAAGCAATTTGAACAGATATACTTAGAAGAACTTGCTTCAAAAGATGCAAAGATTAGTGCATTACAATTACAAATTAATCCTCATTTTCTAAATAATACGTTAGAGATTATAAATTGGGAAGCTAGAATGGTGGATAATTATAAAGTGAGTGAGATGATAGAGTCTCTTTCTGTGATGCTAGAAGCTACCATTAATCGGAAAGGAGATAATATGGTTTTGCTTGCAGAAGAACTAAGCTATGTAGAAGCTTATTTATTTATTATTGGTCAAAGATTTGGTAAAAAGTTGAAAATTATGAAAGAAATTGATGAATCGTTAGTTAGATGTAAAGTCCCAAGATTAATTATTCAACCAATTATAGAGAATGCAGTGGAACATGGTGTAAACATACAAAAACAAGCTACTATTCAATTGAAAATTTATGGAATAGAAGAAAAATTATATATAGAGATTATAGATAATGGCACGTTATCAGATCAAGACAAGGAAAAGATTGCATTATTATTGTCGGATAAAAAAATAGAGGAGGGATATGGCCATACTAGTATTGGAATACGTAATGTAAATAGTCGATTACAATTTATATATGGAGAATCGTATCGGCTTACCATTAAAAGCAATAAAGAAAATCATACGGTAAGTACATTGGTGATGAAAATAGAGGACTAAATACAACAGTAAAAATCAATTAAAAACAAATAAAAACAAATATTAACAATAGTAGCAATTTTGATTTATCGGTAAATGTTATAAGATTAGGTTAGAAAAAATAGTAAGGAAAATAGGGAGGGGTTATGAAGAGACTAGTTGCTGTATTGATAGGTTCTTTTATGGTGTTATCTACTGTAGCGTGTGCTGTTTCAGATATACCGACACTAGGAAGTGTAACGGACCAAAAGCAAGAGGAAGTTGTTGAATTTGTAGGAGGACAACAAGGAGAATTGGTTACCATTAGTGTAGTATCTACTTTTGCTGGTAAAGATGGAAATGCTCAGAATTATTTGGATTCTGTGGCAGAATGGGAGCTTGCAACAGGGAATAAAGTGAATGATTCCTCTGCGACATCAGATGAAGTATTTCGTAAACGAGTAATTACAGATTTTGAATTAGGAGTAGAGCCTGATGTACTATTTTACTTTAATGGAAACGACTCTGATGCTTTTGTAAGTGCTAATAAGGTGGTGAGCATAGATGAGATTCGACGTGAGTATCCAGAATATGCAGCTAATATGAAAGAAGATATGATTTTACCAGCACCATCAGATGGTTTAAAGTATGCAATTCCTGTAAATGGATATTGGGAAGGTCTCTTCGTTAATAAAAAAGTCTTAGAAGAAGTTGGTATTGAAGTTCCAGGAAGTGATTACACATGGGAACAATTTTTAATAGATTGTGAAGCGATTAAAAAAGTGGGTTATACACCTATTGCGGCTTCGTTAGTGAAAGAACCACATTACTGGTTTGAATTTGCAATTTACAATCAATTATCTCCTGAAAATCATTGTATATTACCTACGTCTATAGAAGATGAACAGGGAGTAGCTTGGATTGAAGGATTGAGCGAAATCAAAAATTTATATGAAAGAGGATATTTTGCTAACAATGCATTATCGGCTTCAAGCGATGAAGTATTTAATATGTTTGTAGATGGGAAGGCGGCTTTTTTGATTGATGGATCATGGAAGTTAGGTAGTATTGAAAAAGCAACAGATTATGTGGAAGATTTTACAGTGACATACGTTCCAGGAAAGGGGGAACGCAAAGCGACAGATATTATTGGAGGTTTGTCGTCTGGTTGGTACATTACAAGGAAAGCTTGGGATGATCCTGAAAAACGTGCAGCTGTAGTAGACTTTGTATCTTATATGACTTCTGATGCAGTAGTAGCTAAATTTGGAACCATAGCAGTTACGGCACTGAAAAATTCAGTGGTTGTGGAAGGGGAGGAACTTTCTTCTCTGAGTAAAGATGCAATTATTATGACAGCAGGTGCTACTGGTATTACAGGAGCTGTACAAGATTTGGTTCCAAACCCAGAAGTGTGTAGAGCACCTATTTTTAATGAAATGGCTAACATTGTATTGGGTTATGTGGATATAGCGAATACAGTGCAAGAAGTACTTGATTTAATTGAGGCACAGAAGAGTGCAACTGAATAAGATGATATTAAATACCTTAAATGGAGATGGCATTTAAGGTATTTTTATTAGAATAAAATGCTTATATTATAAGAGATGATGTTTGAAATGGTTGAATACTTGAGGGTTTTCTGTTAGAATAGTAGTAGTATAAAAATAGATCTTTGCAATGAGAGAGATGCTGAGAATATAAAATAATGAAATGAAAATATAGGAGCAAAACGGTTTATGAAATTAATGGAAAAGTTTTTGGGGACTCATAGTGAACGTGAGATTAAGAGAGTGCAAGGTATCGCAGAGCAAATTGAAGGATTTCGGCCTGCAATGCAACACTTAACTGATGAAGAGATGAAGGATAAAACAAGAGAATTTAAGGGGAAAGTACAAGAAGGCACAACATTAGACGAGTTGCTACCAGAAGCGTATGCTCTTGTAAGAGAAGCGGCGAAACGGGTATTACAAACAGAGCATTACCATGTACAACTATTAGGTGGAATTATTTTACATCAAGGTAGAATTGCTGAGATGAAAACAGGAGAAGGTAAGACGCAGACTTGTTTATTACCAGCATACTTAAATGCACTGACTGGTAATGGGGTACACGTAGTAACAGTCAATGATTATTTAGCAAAACGTGATGCGGAATGGATGGGACAAGTACATCAATTTTTAGGCTTGACTGTAGGAGTCGTTTTAAATGATATGAAATCAGAAGAAAGACGAGAAGCCTACCAATGTGATATTACCTACGTTACCAACAATGAATTAGGATTTGATTGCTTACGAGATAATATGGTAATTTATAAGGAACAACTTGTGCTAAGAGATCTTCACTTTGCGATCATTGATGAAGTAGACTCTGTTTTAGTAGATGAAGCAAGAACTCCATTAATTATTTCAGGTCAAAGTGGTAAATCAACTAGATTATATGAAGCGTGTGATCAGTTCGCAAGACAATTAAAACGTGGAGAGGACATGGTGGATTTATCGAAAATTGATGCCATTATGGGAGTAGAACAAGAAGAAACAGGTGATTTCATTGTTAGTGAGAAAGAGAAGAATGTAATTCTTACGCAAAGAGGAATTGAAAAAGTAGAACGTAGTTTTGGAATTGAGAATCTAGCAGACCCAGAGAATCTTGAGATTCAGCATAACATGATTCTTGCTTTACGTGCACATAATTTGATGTTTCGAGATCAAGATTACGTAGTCAAAGACGAACAAGTGATGATTGTAGATGAATTTACAGGGCGTATTATGCCTGGTAGACGTTATTCTGATGGTTTACATCAAGCCATTGAAGCTAAGGAACGTGTAAAAGTAAAAAGAGAAAGCAAGACGCTTGCTAATATTACATTTCAGAATTTTTTTAACAAATACGAGCGTAAGTGTGGTATGACAGGAACAGCATTAACAGAAGAAAAAGAGTTTCGCAATATTTATGGAATGGACGTAGTAGAGATACCAACGAATAAACCAGTAGCAAGAATAGACTCTCAAGATGCTGTCTATAAAACTCGTGGGGAAAAGTTGTATGCCGTAGTAGAGTCTATTAAGGAGTCTTATGAAAAAGGACAACCAGTTCTAGTAGGTACGATTACGATTGAAGGTTCGGAAGAAGTAAGCGCCCTTCTAAAAAAACAAGGGATTCCCCATAAAGTATTAAATGCAAAGTACCATGAATTAGAAGCAGAAATTGTGGCAGATGCTGGGTTAAAAGGTGCTGTTACAATTGCTACTAACATGGCAGGTCGTGGTACAGATATTAAGCTAGACGAAACGGCTATGGCCAATGGTGGGCTAAAGGTAATTGGGACAGAACGTCATGAATCAAGACGTATTGATAACCAATTAAGAGGTCGTGCAGGTCGTCAAGGAGATCCAGGAGAATCTAAATTCTACATTTCTTTACAAGATGATTTAATGAGATTATTTGGTTCGGAACGATTGATCAATATGTTTCATACATTAGGAATTCCAGAGAATCAAGAGATAGAACATAAGTTTTTAACGAATGCCATTGAATCAGCTCAGAAGAAAATAGAAAATAACAATTTTGGTATGCGTAAGAACTTATTGCAATACGATGAGGTAATGAATGAACAAAGAGAGATTATATACGCTGAACGTCGTCGGGTATTAGATGGTGAGAGTATGCGAGATGTAATCTATCGAATGGTCGTGGAACGGATAGAGAATTCTGTGGATTCCATTATTGGTGATGATACGCCAGAAGAAGAGTGGGATTATCAAGAATTGAATAATTCTGTTAGACCATATATTCCCCTTGCTCCTATTACAACCGAGCGTATTCTAGTGAAGAAGAAAAATGAACTAAAACACCAATTAAAAGAAGAAGCGGTTAAGCTATACGAAGCGAAAGAAGCAGAATTTAAAGATATAGAAGCTATACGAGAATTAGAGCGTGTCATTTTATTAAAAGTGATTGATCGAAAATGGATGGATCATATAGATGATATGGATCAATTGCGTCAAGGGATAGGTTTGATGGCATACGGACAAAAGGATCCCTTAGTAGAATATAAGTTAAGTGGTTATGAAATGTTTGATGCTATGACAGCAAGTATTCAAGAAGATACGATACGTTTGCTCTATCACATTAAAATAGAACAAAAAGTAGAACGTGAACAAGTAGCACAAGCAACAGGAACGAACAAAGACACCACCTTACCAAAAGGGCCTATTAAGCGTTTAGATGAAAAGATTTATCCTAATGCACCATGCCCATGTAATAGTGGTAAAAAATACAAACAATGTTGTGGGAGAAGGTAAGAGTTAAACGTTTATGATAGAATTAGACCAGATAAAATCAGAATTAATACCCTATGAAAGTGCGTTGATTGATATGAAATCTGCACTAGATTTAGAGAATAAATCTAAGAAAATTGAAGAGTTAGAACGAGATATGGAGGCACCTAACTTTTGGGACAATCCTCAAGTTTCTCAGAATCATATGAAGTTTTTAAAGGGTTTGAAAGATGATTTGCTCATTTTTCAAACCCTAGAACAGCAATATGAGGATATGCAGACCTTGATTCAGATGGGTTATGAGGAAGAAGATGAACTCTTAGTAGAAGAAGTACAAGGAGAATACAAAGAATTCTTAGAAGCTTTTGAATCTCTTAGAATTAAGACATTATTATCAGAAGAATATGATGAGAATAATGCAATTTTACGTTTGAATGCAGGAGCCGGGGGGACGGAAAGTTGCGATTGGGTTAGTATGTTATATCGCATGTATACAAGATGGGCAGATTCGAAAGGTTTTTTTGTTGAGGTCTTAGATTCTCTTGATGGAGAAGAAGCGGGAATTAAATCGATTACCTTTCAGATTAATGGTGAAAATGCCTACGGCTATTTAAAATCAGAAAAAGGAGTTCACAGGCTCGTTCGAATCTCTCCCTTTAATGCACAAGGGAAGAGACAGACTTCTTTCGTATCATTAGAAGTAATGCCAGAGATTAATGAGGAAATAGAAGTAGAGATTCAAGACGATGAACTACGCATTGATACGTACCGTGCTAGTGGTGCAGGGGGGCAACATATTAATAAGACTTCCTCTGCTATTCGCATTACCCATATCCCAACAGGAGTGGTGGTACAATGTCAAAATGAACGGTCTCAACATAGTAATAAAGATAAAGCTATGCAGATGTTAAAAGCAAAATTATTCTTATTACAAAAAGAAATGAATGCAGAGAAATTGTCAGATATTAGAGGGGATTTAAAAGAAATTGGATGGGGGAGTCAAATTCGTTCTTATGTCTTGCAACCATACACATTAGTGAAAGATCACCGTACTAATTATGAAATGGGGCAAGCAGATAGTGTGTTAGACGGAAAACTCGACCCATTTATGAATGCTTATTTAAAGTGGCTTCATACAGAGGGTTCTACAGATGGTGTAGAACGTTGACGTAAGAGATCTAGGTAAAAATTAGCAAGGGTTACGTTGTAACAGGGTATTAACCAAAGAAATCCGATTCCGCAGGATAAGATACATAATAAATACCACCCTAAAAAACTTATATGCAATTGAAAGAGGCGTTTACAATGACCTTTGGTAAGACTGAGATTAAGTTTTATAATTTGCCAAGCAGTGCAATTAGGTATATCTGCCAATAGAAAGAATAAAAATCCTAATTTAAACAGAATGAAAAAATTTATAATAGCAATGATAATTTGTAATAGAAATAAGCTTACTATACAGAATAGTATAATTTGATAGAACCGATCATCTCTGTATTCGTAATATAAATAAAAAGCACGACCAAAGTTAATGATATAGAAAACTGATATGATAGGTACGCTGAGGAATAAGAAAGATATTAAGTATTTAAAGAGTGTCAACAAAACCGTCTTTTTGGGCTGATTGCTAAAGCCATAAAATAGTAATTGGTAAGAAGTTGGTTGTTTTGTTGCAATATGTAAAGATAATTTAGCGATACCTGGAATAAAAAGTAATGGAATCAATGTGCAAATTAATGAAATCAAGAAATATAAAATGATTGCAATGATAGAAGAGTTGGTGGTGGGAGTGCTTAGAGACTGAATAATAGATATTAAAATAGAACTCGCTTGAAAAGTGAAAAGTGATTTGATGAATACACCATAGTTTCCAACTAATTGTGTACGTGCTAGAGACTTTAATTCTGCTGCAGTTGCGTATTGATTCATAGAGAGACTCCAATCTTGTTTGTTTATGTAAGCGATTATGGATAATAGTATATCATTGAATAGAAAAAGATACAATTCTTTCTTGTAAATAAGAAGTATTCACCTTATAATAAAATCAAGAGTAGTTATAGAAAGGTTACCATGATGAATATTAATCAAACGATTAAAGAAGAATTAAAAGTACAATTATATCAAGTAGAAGCAGCAGTACAATTAATAGATGAAGGAAATACCATACCATTTATTGCAAGGTATCGTAAAGAAGTGACAGGTTCATTAGATGATGAACAATTACGATTATTAGGGGAACGTCTTACTTATCTAAGAAATTTAGAAGAGAAGAAAGAACAAGTGATTCATACCATTGAAGAACAAGGAAAATTAACAGAAGAATTAAGAGATAAGATTAAGAATGCACAAACCTTAGTAGTGGTAGAAGATTTATATCGTCCTTATCGACCAAAACGTAAGACGAGAGCAAGCATAGCCAAAGAAAAGGGGTTAGAAGGACTTGCGGTAGTAGTAATGATGCAAGAGTTGACTCATCTAGTTGAAGAAGAAGCACTCGTGTACATCAATGAAGAAAAAGGGGTGGAAAGTGTAGCAGATGCCATTCAAGGTGCGAAAGATATTATAGCAGAAATGATTTCCGATGAAGCGGACTATCGTACTTACATTAGAAATGCTACTTTTGAGGAAGGAACTATATCTAGTACGGCAAAAGATCGGACAGCAGAATCTGTGTTTGAAATGTACTATGAATATGAAGAACCCGTTAAGAAAGTGGCTTCCCATAGAATTCTTGCATTAAATCGTGGAGAAAATGAGAAGATTTTAACAGTGAAAGTGTTAGCACCTATAGAACGAATCATACGATATTTAGAAAAAAGTGTGATCAAGAAAGAAAATTCTAACACAACACCTCTATTGAAAGCCATTGTGGAAGATAGTTATACGAGATTAATTGCGCCTGCAATTGAAAGAGAGATTCGTAATGAATTAACTGAAATTGCAGAGGATGGAGCTATTTCTGTTTTTGGAAAGAATTTAGAACAATTATTATTACAACCACCAATTACAGGAAGAATTGTATTAGGATGGGATCCTGCGTTTCGTACAGGCTGTAAGTTGGCAGTAGTGGATGAAACAGGAAAAGTATTAGATACTAAAGTGATTTATCCAACAGCTCCTCAGAACAAAGTGGAAGAGTCTAAAAGAGAACTAAAAAAATTAATTAAACAATATAATATCACCTTAATTTCAGTAGGGAATGGAACAGCAAGTAGAGAATCAGAACAGATTATTGTGGATTTGATTAAGGAATTAGACACTCATGTGGAATATGTGATTGTCAATGAAGCAGGTGCATCTGTTTATTCTGCAAGTAAGAAAGCCACAGAAGAATTCCCTAATTTTGATGTGGGACAAAGAAGTGCAACTTCTATTGCAAGGAGATTACAAGATCCTCTTGCAGAATTAGTAAAAATTGACCCTCAATCTATTGGGGTTGGACAATATCAACACGATATGAATCAGAAGAAATTAAGTGAAACTCTAGGTGGTGTAGTAGAGGGGTGCGTAAATAAGGTAGGAGTAGATTTGAATACAGCATCCTCTTCCCTATTAGAGTATATTTCTGGTATTACTAAAGTAATTGCTAAGAATATCGTAGAGTATCGTGAAGCAAATGGAAGTTTTACCAATCGTAAACAATTACTAAAGGTAGCAAAATTAGGACCAAAGGCATTTGAACAATGTGCAGGATTTATGAGAATTCAAGATGGTACCAATCCACTAGATGCAACCAGTGTGCATCCGGAATCGTATGATGCTACTATGAAATTATTAGAAAAATTGAATTTTACCATAGAAGATTTAAAAGAAGCCCATAAGAAGCAACAAAACACAGAAATTGGAAAAAATATAGATAAGAAAAAATTATCTACTGAACTTGAAATCGGAGAGATTACATTAACAGATATTGTAAAAGAACTAGAAAAGCCTGCAAGAGATCCAAGAGAAGATATGCCAGCACCAATTTTACGAAGTGATATTTTAGAAATGAAAGATTTAAAACCTGGAATGATTCTAAAAGGAACGGTTCGTAATGTAATTGATTTTGGTGTATTTGTAGACATAGGTGTTCATCAAGATGGATTAGTACATATTTCACAGATCACCAATCGCTTTATTAAGCACCCATTAGAGGTAGTAAAAATCGGTGATATTGTAGAAGTGCAGATTATGAGTGTAGAAGAAGCGAAAAAGAGAATTGCTTTAACTATGAAGATACAGAAAGCAAATCAAGGATAAAACAATAGAAAGAGAAGGTAAAATAATGGAAAAAGAAATTGAAATTCAAATGTCGTCTAAAGTATTGTATGAATATATGTTGCACCATACATATACTAGTATGTCAGGAATCATGGGTACGATTGTGGGTCTATTATTTATTACAGCCTTCTTTTTCAAGATGGGATTTATTTACTTAATAGCAGGTGTGGTGATTACAGGATATTTACCATGGTCGCTATTTTTGCGTTCGAAACAGCAGATGATAACCAATAAATCTTTTCAAAAACCATTACATTATAAGTTTAACGAAATGGGGATTGAAGTATCCCAAGATGGAGCGAGAGAGATGCAAAGTTGGGACAATATGGTAAAAGCCATTTCTACTAATTCAAGCATTATTATTTATACATCAAGAATTAATGCAACAATTTTACCAAAGAGACAATTAGCAGGTGAATTAGCAGATGTGATTCATATTATTTCAGTGAATATGCCAGCAGAAAAAGTGAGTATTAAGGGGTAGGGTGATTGTTCATGACCAAAGAAACCAATAGTCCAGAAGAAACTTTTGAAGTGGCATACGAATTAGGAAGTACCTTGCAAGCAGGAGCAGTACTTACTTTAATTGGAGACTTAGGAGTAGGGAAAACAGTTTTCACACAAGGATTAGCTAAAGGATTAGAAATTGAAGAACCAATAACTAGTCCAACATTTACGATTGTTCAAATTTATGAGCAGGGACGATTGCCATTTTATCATTTTGATGTATATCGTATTGGAGATATTGAGGAAATGGATGAAATAGGTTATGAAGATTATATTAATAGAGATGGAGTGTGTATGATAGAATGGGCGAATATAATTGAAGAAATTTTACCAAAATCTTATATAGAAGTGACCATAACTAAGAAACTAGAAAAAGGATTTGATTATCGAATGATTACAATAGAAGAGAGAAGCGTATGAGAGTATTAGCAATGGATAGTTCTGGTCTAGTTGCCTCTATTGCAATAGTAGAGGACGACATATTACTTGCGAAATATACGTTACAATACCAAAAGACTCATTCGCAAACACTTGTCCCTATGTTAGATGAGATTAGAGATATGATAGAGTTAGATTTAGCAACCATAGATTGTATTGCTGTTGCAATAGGTCCAGGTTCATTTACAGGTCTAAGAATTGGAGTGGCTACAGCGAAAGGTTTGGCAGGAGCATTAAATATCCCTATTGTACCAGTACAAACCATAGAAGCTATGGCATATCAATTATATGGACTACAAGAACTAATCTGCCCCATTATGGATGCGAGAAGAGGTCAAGTATATACTGGGATTTATACATTTAATAGGGAACTAGAATTAGAAGTGATTTTAGAACAAACAGCCATTTCTATTAAGGAGCTACAGGATATTATTAATCAAAAGAAGCAAAGCGTTTTATTCTTAGGAGATGCAACACCTATTTACCAAGAAGAATTAAAAAATACGATTCAGCAAAGATGTCATTTTGCACCTGCTTTTTGTAATAGACAATGTGCAGGTACTATTGGTACCTTAGGATTGCATTATTATCAACAAGGAAAAGCACAAGATTACAGAGAAGTGAAACCTGATTATTTACGGTTATCTCAAGCAGAACGTGAGAGATTAGAGCGTGAAAATGAATCGTAAGCTAGAAGAAAAGATATTAGAGATTACTTTATTAAAGGAAGAAGACTTGCAACAAGTAACTGCATTAGAAGCACACAATTTTTCAAATCCCTATCAATTAAAAGATTTTAGAGAAGTGATAATAAACCCTAATAAATATTACTATGTTGCAAAAGAAGAACAGAAAGTGGTTGGAGTTTGTGGATTAGTTACTGTATGTGGTGAAGGTCAGATTTATAACGTGTCTGTGGATTCTACCAGACGACAGTTAGGAATTGCAACTAAGTTAGTATCTTATATGCTACAACAAGGAGCTGCATTAGGTTTACGAGAATATACATTAGAAGTGAGAAGAAGTAATGAACAAGCAATTCGCCTTTATCAAAAATTTGGATTTCAAATAGAAGGAGAGCGAAAAAATTTTTATGAAAATCCAACAGAACACGCCTTCATTATGTGGAAACGTTAGAAGAACGATTATCTAGATATTACCACTAGAAATAAGTGAATGAGACTAGTATAATAGAACGAAATAGGTGCAAATTCGTCTAGAAGACAGAGGGCATTTATAGGAAAAGTTAGGAGAAAATAAATTCTTATGCGTAATTATCTAGATAAAAAACAAGAAATATTAGAACAAGTAGTGTGTAATGGATGTGGAAGTGAACTACAAGTAGAAAATGGGATTTTAAAAGAAGGCTGTTTTGAAGGTAGGCAAAAATTTGGTTTTTTCTCTTCAAAAGATGGACAGGAACACCATTTTGACCTATGTGAAGAGTGTTACAGTAAGATGATACAAGAATTTGAGTTAGCAATTGAAGTGAAGGATGTAATTGAATTCATTTAGAAAAGGAATAGAAAATGATAGATGTATGTTTACTTGGTACAGGTGGTATGATGCCATTGCCACGCCGTTTTTTAACATCTATGGTGGCAAGATATAAGGGACAGAGTATTATGATTGATTGTGGAGAAGGAACACAAGTTGCATTAAAAGCAAAGGGGTGGAGTCCAAAACCAATTGATTTTATTTGCTTTACCCATTTTCATGCAGATCACATTAGTGGATTACCAGGTATGCTTCTAACTATGGGGAATGCAGAGCGAACAGAACCATTAACATTAATTGGCCCTAAAGGATTAAAAAGAGTAGTGGAATCCTTGCGAGTCATTGCTCCTGAATTGCCATATACGATTGAATACATAGAAGTAAATGAGAAAAAAGAGACGTTAGAATTTAATGGATTTCAAATTGAGGCTTTTCGAGTACAACATAATGTGGTATGCTATGGGTATTCTATAGTTCTTCCAAGATCTGGAAAATTTCAGATTGAAAAAGCGAAGGAATTAGGTCTTGAGTGTAGGTATTGGAATGCACTGCAAAAAGGTCAAGAGGTAACCATAGATGGAATTACATATACGCCTAACATGGTAATGGGAGAAGCAAGAAAAGGGTTGAAAGTGACTTATTGTACAGATACGCGTCCTGTAGAGGCTATTGTAACAGCTGCTAAAGAAGCAGATTTGTTTATATGTGAAGGGATGTATGGAGAACCAGAAAAAGCGCAAAAAGCAAAAGATCACAAACATATGACCTTTTATGAGGCTGCTAATTTGGCTAAGAGTGCTAAGGTGGCATTGTTGTGGTTAACCCATTATAGTCCTTCTCTAGTAAGACCAGATGAATATATGAAAGATGTGAAGAATATTTTCCCTAATGCTGAGGCAGGAAAAGATGGAAAGACCATTGAATTGAAATTCTTAGAAGAATAAAATTCTAATTAAGTATTATGTTTAAGAAGTAAGAAGTAACAAATGAATCCTAGATAAGTAATTAGGATTCATGGGGGAGTAGTAAAGGAAAAGGTGTTTGGATTTAATTTATAAGAGAGTCTTACAAAATAAGAAAGAAGGATAAAAATATGGCAGGACGTGGTAGGAGAAATTATAATTGGCTTATCTTACTAATTATATTAATTGTGATTGGTTGTATTATAGGTGGAATTATTTCTTTTGTGAAAGGAGATAAGGAAATTAATGAAGAAATTATTTCAGAACAAGCAGCAGTATCGGTAGTACAACAGATGATTTTGAAAGATTTTGAAGGAAACTATCCACCAACTCCAAAAGAAGTGGTACGTTATCATGCAGAACTTACGAAAGTATTATACAATGAATCTTACACAGAAGAAGAATTTGTACAACTTGCATTAAAAGCATTAATATTATATGACACTCAATTTGCCACCCATAAAGATGAGGCAGATTATTTAGCAGACTTAAAGCAAGAAATTGTTACATATCATAATAACCAATGGTCTATTGATAGCTACGTACTAAGTAACAGTGAGGATGTAGACTATATTACAAGAGATGGATTAGATATGGCACAATTATTTTGTAAATATAAGATTAAAAAGAATACAGGCTCTAGTAGCATTAATCAATCTATTTTACTAAGGAAAAATGAGGAAGGTCAATATAAGATTATGGGCTGGAAATTGGCATTGGATGAAGAGCCATGAGAGAAGAAATAATCATATTAGCAATTGAAAGTTCCTGCGATGAAACAGCTGCAGCAGTTGTAAGAAATGGTAGAGAGGTATTATCTAACGTTATTTTTTCGCAAATAGATTTACATCAACTATATGGGGGAGTTGTGCCAGAAATCGCATCACGAAAACATATAGAGAAAATCAATCAAGTTGTGGAAGAAGCACTAGAACAAGCAGAGAAAACATTAGATGAGATAGATGTGATTGCTGTAACATATGGACCTGGTTTAGTAGGTGCATTATTGGTAGGTGTTTCTGTAGCGAAAGCAATGAGTTTTGTAAAACAGATTCCATTAGTAGGGGTACATCATATTGAAGGGCATATTTGTGCCAATTACATTGAACACCTTAATCTAGAACCACCATTTATATCATTAGTAGTTTCAGGAGGACATACACATTTAGTTTTCGTAAGAGAGTATGGAACTTATGAAATTATTGGACGTACGAGAGATGATGCAGCAGGAGAGGCATTTGATAAGGTAGCAAGAGCGTTAGGCTTAGGATATCCAGGGGGACCTAAGATTGATGCTATATCTAAAATGGGAAATCAAAATGCAATTTCTTTTACTAAGGCGAGGGTAAAAGATGCAGAGTATGATTTTAGTTTTAGTGGATTAAAATCAGCTGTATTAAATCATATTAATTCTTGTAAAATGAAAGAGGAAGAAATTGTAGTAGCAGATGTTGCTGCTTCTTTTCAAAAGTCAGTGGTGGACGTATTGGTGGAACGTACGATGAAGGCTATGAAAGAATATCAAGTGACTAAAATTGCACTTGCAGGTGGTGTGGCATCGAATCAAACATTACGAAAGGTATTTGAGCAAGTTTGTAAGGAAGAAGGGCTTCAATTTTATTGCCCTTCTCCAATTTATTGTACTGATAATGCGGCCATGATTGGTGTGGCAGGATACTACGAATATAGAAATGGTACTACACATGGATATGATTTAAATGCAGTACCTGCCTTAAAATTAGGTGAGAGATGATAAAGAAAGAGTGATAGAATAATATGGCATATCTTAGAAATACTGCTATAGTGTTAGCTGGTGGACAAGGCACTAGAATGAATAGTCAAGAAAATAAACAATATATGTTACTACAAGAAAAACCAGTTTTATACTATTGTTTAGAAACGTTCCAAAATAGTTTCATAGATGAGATTATTTTAGTGGTAGCAAAAGGGCAAGTAGAATATTGTAAGAAACAATTTATTGAAAAATGCCAATTTACTAAAATTATTCAGATTGTGGAAGGTGGAAAAGAACGTTATCATTCTGTATACCAAGGACTATTAAAGGTAAGGGAATGCGATTATGTATATATACATGATGGGGCAAGACCGTTTATAGAACAAGAACATTTGAATAAGTTGAAAGAAGAAGTATTGTTACATCAGGCTTGTGTTCTTGGTATGCCAGTAAAAGATACAATTAAAATAGCAGATTCGCAGTTATTTGGATGTGATACACCTAATCGAAATGATGTATGGATGATACAAACACCACAAGTATTTTCTTTTTCATTAGTGTATGAATCATATAAAATACTAATGCAGGAAGAGGGAAATCTTAAAAAAAATGGAATTTTTATAACAGATGATGCTATGGTTGTAGAATGCTTTCGACAACAAAAAATTAAATTTGTGGTAGGTTCTTATGGCAATATTAAGTTAACAACCCCTGAAGATATGAGGATTGCAGAAGCTTTATTACTAGAAAAGTTAGAAAAATAAAAAAATAAAAAAAAGTTGTTGACAACAGTTAGAAAGTTTGATAGAATAATTCTTGCACTGAGGTGAGCAACAGAAGAGTTAAAAAAAGAAAAATAAAAAAAATAAAAAAAGTTGTTGACAACAGTTAGAAAGTTTGATAGAATAATTCTTGCACTAAGGAAAGAAACACAACGAAGTGTAAATGGAATGAGTTGAGCAGAGGTATCGAAGAGGTCATAACGAGGCGGTCTTGAAAACCGTTTGTCCGCAAGGGCGCGTGGGTTCGAATCCCACCCTCTGCGCTTGATAAGAAATTATCAAATGAGAATTTTAAATCCTACATAAGACAATAGAATGGGATACGAACATTGAAAAACGGAACGAAAGTTCTTAGAAGAATTAATTTCTAAATAGTAATGTAACCTTGAAAATTCTAAAGAGAATTTCAGAAAAGAAGAGATAGGAATTAGAGAT
>JAWXVF010000175.1:0-4440 GCA_044425555.1 Eubacteriales bacterium | reverse complement strand
ATCACTATTATTGCCAAAAAACTAGAATCCACCACAATTATTCCTAATTAATTTATATTTTTACTACTTTTTCCTAATATATCTTGTATTCACATTAGGAAAAAGTTATAATATCCTTAATAAGAAATGAGAAAGGTATGGTTACTTTTTATGAAAATACAAACTATCGCTTTATCTTGCCCTAATGGTACGAATCACACACAATTAATTGGATATATTCTACAAAATCATGAAGAATATTGTGCAAGTCGTACGCGTCCTGCTGTAGTCATTTGCCCTGGCGGTGGCTATGAATATACTTCCGAACGAGAAGCAACTCCTGTTGCTTTAGAATTTGTTGCTCGTGGCATTCACGCTTTTGTCTTACACTACACTTGTGATACAGCTAAATTCCCTACTCAATTAATCGAGGTAGCCACAGCTGTTAAGACCATTCGAGAACGCGCTAAGGAATGGAACATTATTCCTAATCAGATTAGTGTATGTGGCTTTTCTGCAGGTGGTCATCTAGCTGGAAGCTTAGGTGTGTTTTGGAATCATTCTATTTTACGTGATTGTGGATTTTCTGATACGTTACATAAGCCAAATGCTCTTATACTTAGCTACCCTGTCATTACTTCTGGCGCGAAGGCTCATAGAGGTTCTTTTACTCATCTTTTAGAGGAAGAAACGAAAGAATCTTTGGAATTAGTCTCCCTAGAACACCATGTAACCAAAGATGTGCCACCTGTGTTTATCTGGCACACCTTTGACGATACTTCTGTGCCTGTAGAGAACACATTATTATTTGCCAATGCAACTGTTCAACATGGCGTTCTTACAGAATTACATATATATCCATCAGGACGGCATGGCATCAGTACTGCCACATCTCTTGTTAACGAACCTGAATATATGCAGAAAAATGTAGGTACTTGGTTACCATTTGCTATTGATTTTATTACATCTCTTTCGTAGCACTACATTTCCAACCCATTACTTAATGATGAAAGGTATCTCTACCATGAATAAAGAAGATTTACTTCAAATACAACGTGTTGCACAAGTAGAATTATTCAAATCCATAGATTTCTGGCTCACTCACGGTATGGATCAAGAATATGGTGGTATCTACAACTATTTAGATCAAACTGGAACTATCTACTCTACAGATAAATCTGTTTGGACACAAGGAAAAAGTGCCTGGTTTTTCTCCTATCTTTGTTCTAATTATGAGCAAAAAGAAGAATGGCTAACCGCCGCCAAATCTTGTTTGGATTTCTTAGAAAACAAGTGTTTTAATCGCAATGCAAAAGGGAGGATGTATTTTCAAGTAACGAAAGAAGGCAAACCCCTTCGCCAACGTCGTTATTGTTTTTCAGAAGCCTATTATACAATAGCCAATGCCCAATACTATGAGTTAACACAAGATCCTGTATATTTGGCTCGTGCTAAGCAAAGTTACCAACTCATCTATAACATTAATAATGGTATTATAAAAGATCCTGCTGGGATTGGCGAAAAAGAAATTAGTGCTACAAGAGCTAGTCGTTCCCTTAGTATTCCTCTAATTTTTCTTAATATCATTCAAGTATTAGCTCCTCTTGATAAAGAAAAACAAAAACTCTACGATCGCCATGCGAAAGAATGTATAGATAGTATTATCAATTTTCATATGAACGTTGCATTACAATGCACCCTTGAAACTGTTGGATTAGATGGTACGTTTTGGTCAGAGATTTCCACTGGTCGTATCATTAATTCAGGTCATTCCTTTCGTGCTAGTTGGGCTCTCTTAGATTACGCCAAACATCTAGGTAGTGAAGGCGACTCTATTCGTAAGACAGCTTGTAATATATTAGAATGGACTTTTGACAAACTTTGGGATCAAGAATATGGGGGATTTTATTATTTACAGGATTGTCTTGGAAAACCAACGGAAGCATTTGAAAGTGATTTGAAAATTTGGTGGTCTCATACAGAAGCACTGATTGCTACGTTAATGGCTTATCGTGACACTAGAGAAGAGAAGTATCTCACCATGTTTTATCAAGTATGGAAGTATTGTCAAGATCACTTTGCAGACTCTAAATACGGCGAATGGTATGGCTATCTAAATCGAAATGGAACAATAAAAGAACCTTCTGTAAAGGGAGATACTTATAAAGGGTCTTTTCACCTCCCACGTTGTCTTATGATGATTGATCAGATGATTCAAGAAATCTTATAATCACTTATGTAATATATAGTGAGCAGAGATTATACTATCTCCTCTGTTCTATGCTATAGAAACTATTTAACTGTATAGTAATACTACTATACCACTACAATCCTAGGAGGAAGACTATGAGTACAACATTAAACATCTCAGGAGACAAACCTGAAAACTTTGATTTAGCTTTTAAAGAGCTTGCATCGCAATTACAATTTAGCGAATCTCAATCTGGTATGAAATGCATTCTTAAAAAGGGATCTGTATTCTCTTTTACCAAAAAAGAGAATACCATCACATTAGAATATACACGTCCAATTGAAGTCTATCGTGGATTATCGTTCATCTCACAATATGAAAACACTTCCGAAATAAATGTAACGGAAAAGGCTTGTTTTGAAACCGTTGGTTCTATGATTGATGTTTCTCGAAACGCCGTTTTATCAGTTTTGGGAGTAAAAAATATTCTTCGTAAAATGGCACTTATGGGATTAAATCTTGCTATGATGTATACAGAAGATACGTATGAAGTACCTGAGTATCCTTATTTTGGTTATATGCGTGGTCGCTATACCCATGATGAATTAAAGGAATTAGATGATTATGGATACTTATTTGGCATTGAATTATGTCCTTGTATTCAAACCTTAGGACATTTAAATCGTGCCATTCACTGGCCTCAAATGAGTCATTTAGCTGATAATGATGAAATATTATTAGTAGATAGTGATGAAACTTATGAATTCCTCGAGAAGATGATTGAAGCTGCAACAAAGCCATATCGCTCTAACAGAATTCATTTAGGAATGGACGAAGCACATGGTCTTGGTCTTGGTAGATTCTTATTCTTAAATGGTTATGAATCACCTCATAGTATGATCAAACGACACTTACAACGTGTGACAGATATTACTAATAAATTAGGGTTGTCTACCATGATCTGGAGTGATATGTATTTCCGTCCAGATTCGAAAACTGATGGTTATTATGACTCTGATATTTCTCAAACTGCTATTGATAGCGTCTTACCTGATGTAGAATTAGTATATTGGGATTATTATCATGAAACGGAAGAATTTTATGATGAAATGTTCGAAAAACATCGTCGTCTAAAAGCTAAAACTGCTTTTGCTGGTGCTGTATGGGTGTACGGCGGACCTGCACCTGATTATCTACATACCCTTAAGAATTCAGTTCCTGCCTTAATCTCTAGCCAAAAAGCAAATATGCAAACAGTTCTTCTAACAATTTGGGGGGATAATGGAGCCGAGTCTAACATTTTCACTGCACTTTGGGGAATGTCTCTTTATGCAGAGTATTGTTACAAACAAGTGACTGACTTAGATAACCTTAAGGAACGTTTTGAAGTATGTTGTCAAGCTCCTTATGAAGCATTCTGGAATTTGAGTAAATTCAATCGCATTGAAGGGGTAAACAGCGAGAAGCATTCTCCTGTCAATTGTGCCAAGATGGTACTATACCAAGATCCTATGATTCAATTGTATGATAAGGATTTCGAGGGCATTGACTTAGAAGCACATTATGGAGAATTAGTCGACTTCTATGCTAAATATGCTAACGAATCTGGTGAATATCAGACTTTCTTCCAATTCTATCATAGCTTAGCAAAAGTACTTCATGGAAAATCTCATTGGTTTAAGTATTCTAGAACGTGTGTATTAGAAAACGACCTCGTTACTGCCAAAGCTCTTTGCGATGCCTTACAACCAATCATTGAGGAAACGGAAACTTTACGTTCTCTTTGGTATCAAGTTTGGGTAAACACCAACAAACCTTTCGGATTCGAAGTTATTGATTCTAGAGTAGGGGGTCTACAAGCTCGGTTAAAATCAGCAAAAGAACGTATGTTGAATTTTACCAAGGGAACAGATTCTATGGAAGAATTCCATGAAGCAATTTTAGAATATACCACCACCAAAGAAGGGGCATTAACTGGTAATTATAAGATTGGCGATATTATTTCTGCTTGTAAGATTAACGGATAATTTATTTTCAACCAAAAAGATACTCCTGACTTTTTCTAGGAGTATCTTTTTTAATATTTTAGTAAAAGAATAGTTAACCTATACAAAATAACTTCTAATTACTATTCTATAGTTTTAAATTTATTAATAGTATCTTTCATAACAGAAGCTTGACTCGATAATTCTTTAGAAGTATCTGCAGATTGCTTGCTAATAGTAGAATTATTCTGCATAACATCTGTAATACGATCAATCCCATCGTTA
>JAWXVF010000174.1:0-4710 GCA_044425555.1 Eubacteriales bacterium | reverse complement strand
GTAGGAATTGTACTAGTATTGGCATATGCAACATTTGTAATTACTATAGCGATGTGCGAAACAAAATATATAGACATTTTGAAAAATTTTAACAATTATATAAAGGTGAAGTCTAAGCAAGTTTCATTGAAAACATCATATAAAATGTTAAATAATAATTTGAGTTATATTAAGAATGACATGTTAAAATTATTAAGAGTACCGGAATTTCTAACACAAATCTATGCTCCAGTGGTATTAATCCAAATAACAGGGGTGATAGGGGGGATAATGCTTGTAGGCAGAATTCTAGAAAGCGATGAAGCATTGCAATTGGTAGTAGAGACAATGAAGTTTAATGCGCAAGGATTTCGGAACATTGCTTACATTAATAATTATAGTAACATCATTTAATAAAATGTCTTTGACAGCGATATCAAGGCATAGGCAAGAAGCGAAAAATATGAAGATTATACCAATAGGTACTAAAACTCAATTTATACTAAAGGCTACACCACAAATTATGGTAAATACGATAACGACAATAATAATAGTTGCGATAGCTGTACAAATATATCCAGAAATGAATGCTTTGCATGGATTAGCAGTATTAGTAACTGCAACAGTAATTAATAAAATAAGTAGTTATGTATTAGTAATGATAGATTGTAAGAAACCTAATTTAACGTGGGAAAATCCAGTTGAAATAACAAAGCAAAATAATAATTCTATTTTTCAACACGTGGTAGCAATTGTACAAATATTAGTAGTTATGTATCTGGCAACTATATTATCAAAGCTAAACCTGGAAATAACATATGTAATATTGTTGGTATTATCAATAGAAGTACTTATATTTGGCATAATTAATCTATACATAAACAAACTAATAAAGAAGAAAAAATTATTAAATAAAATTTTTTAAAAAGCAACTAGCTAAATGCTAGTGCTTTTTTTGTTCTATTTATAAGATATTATTAATAATATGTAAGTATAAATATAAATAGGAGGAAGAAAGAATGAACAAAAAATTAGCTATGTTAATTACAGTTGTATTTGTAACTGTTGTGGGAGTGGGGTATGGAATTATTAGATATTTGAGAAGTGAGAATAAGGATAATATACGGAATAGTAAGTAATGAATACATTCCAGAAGAGGAAATAACACAAGACCAATCAAGGCAAACGATAGTAACTTTATATTTTGCAAATAATCAACTTGATGAATTAAAAAAGGAAGGTAGATTAATAGATATAAAAGAATTATACCTAGACCCATATAATAGTTTGATAAATATGTTGATTGATGGTCCGACTTCTAGCGATATGGTGAGGTTGATACCGGAAGAAGCGATTTTAATAGGTAGTATACTAGAGGGAAATTGTTTAACAATAGATTGGTCTAGCCAAATATTAGAGGGTGAAGATAATAATCTTATGATCAAAAGTATATTAGAAACATTGCGCCAACTAATAGAAATAGAAGAAATAAAAATGACAGTGGAAGGAAAAAGTACAGATTGGATTTAAGTAGAAAGCATTAATTTATCGTAAAAATTTAAATAGATTTATACATTTTTTGAATCTAGTTAAATCGTTTAAAAAATACTCAACATCATGAAGAGACGAAAGTGTATTTTTGTGATAATCATAAAATGAAATACGCGGCTTGGTGTTGTGCAAATCAGCTCTATTTGAGCCAGAATTATGATTAGAATGTAACCTATAATTTTCCATATAAACCTCCTTGAATATAATATGAAAAAAAGTAAAAAAAGTGCCAAATACATAAAAGAAATTAAATCTTAAAATTAAGTTGAAAATAGCTATTTTCGCTTGCATATTAGGCTTTGATTTAGTATAATACGAGTGTATTAAATAAAGAAAGAAGGAAAATAAATGGATGAAATACAAGATGGAAAAATAATAGAAAGAGACATCGAAAAAGAGATGCGTACAGCCTATATGGACTATGCAATGAGCGTTATTGTCTCTAGAGCACTTCCAGATGCAAGAGATGGTTTAAAACCAGTGCATAGAAGAATTCTATATGCTATGCATGAAGATGGAATAACATCAGAAAAAGCTTACAGAAAAAGTGCTAATACTGTTGGTGCCGTACTTGGAAGGTACCATCCACATGGTGATTCATCAATATATGATGCTATGGTTAGAATGGCACAAGATTTTTCGATGAGATATATGTTAATTGATGGTCATGGTAACTTTGGTTCAGTTGATGGTGATGGTGCGGCTGCGATGAGGTATACAGAAGCTAGAATGGCTAAAATTTCTGAAAGCATGCTAGTAGATATAGAAAAAAATACAGTTAAATTTAGTCCTAATTATGATGATAGGTTACAAGAACCAACAGTTCTACCATCAAGAATACCAACACTACTTGTAAATGGTTCTTCAGGAATTGCAGTAGGGATGGCAACAAACATACCACCACATAATTTAAATGAAGTAATAGATGGTATTATTAAAATTATAGATGAAGATGAGGTTACTGATGAAGACTTAATGCAAGTTATAACAGGACCTGATTTCCCAACAGAAGGTATTATTCTTGGAATGGAAGGTATTAGACAAGCCTATACTACAGGAAGAGGGAAAATAACTTTAAGGGCAGAAGCAGAAGTTGAAGAGATGACAGGTGGTAGACAAAGAATCATAGTTTCGTCATTACCGTATCAAGTAAATAAAGCAAATTTAATAAAAAATATATCGGATTTATGTAAGGATAGAAAAATTGAAGGAATATCTGAATGTAGAGATGAATCAGATAGAAAAGATAGAGTAAGGGTTGTAATTGAATTGAAAAGAGATGCAAGAGCGCAAGTTGTTTTAAATCAATTATATAAACATACTCAAATGCAAACAACATTTGGTATAATTATGCTTGCTCTTGTAAATGGGGAACCAAAAGTACTAACTCTAAGAGAGTGTTTAGATTGTTACATAGAACATAGAAAAGATGTAATTTTAAGAAGAACTCAATTCGAACTTGATAAAGCACTAGCAAGAGCTCATATACTAGAGGGTTTAAAAATAGCATTAGATGCAATTGATGAAGTTATTGCTATAATCAGAAGTTCTTATGATAACGCAAAAGAAAGATTAATGGAGAGATTTGGATTATCTGAAATACAAGCGCAAGCAATACTTGACATGAGGCTTAAAACGTTATCTGGATTACAAAGAGAAAAAATCGAGGAAGAATACAACGAATTAATGAAATTAATCGAGTATTTAAGAAGTGTATTAGGTAGTGAGAAATTATTATTTGATATTGTTAAGGTTGAGTTAGAAGAAGTTAGAAAAAAATTCGGAGATGGAAGAAAAACAAAAATACTTCCAGCAGAAGGTGAAATTAATGTTGAAGATTTAATTAAAGAAGAACAATGTGTTGTAGCTTTAACTCATTTTGGATATATTAAAAGAATGCCAATAGATACTTATAAAACTCAAAAAAGGGGTGGAAAAGGTATTACAGGAATAGCAACAAGGGAAGAAGATTTTGTAAAACAAATATTTACTGCTTCAACTCATGATACAATATTATTTTTCACAAATCTTGGTAAATTACATAGGTTACGTGGCTATGAAATACCAGAAGCAGGTAGAACTGCTAAGGGTACAGCTATAGTAAACTTATTGAATTTAGATTCGGGAGAAAAAATATCAGCAGTAATTCCAATTCAGAACTTTGCAGAAGGTAAATATTTACTTATGGGGACAAAAAATGGAATAATCAAGAAAACTTCTCTTCAAGAGTATGATACAGTAAGAAAATCAGGACTTCAAGCAATATCTCTAAAAGATGATGATGCTCTAATTGAAGTAAGGCTTACTGACGGAGAAGACAATGTAGTTTTAGTTAGTAAAAAAGGTATGTCAATAACATTTGATGAAAAAGACGTAAGACCGATTGGTAGAGTTGGACAAGGTGTTATTGGAATGAGAATTGATAAAAATGATGAAATTATCGGAATGCAATCGATTATCCAAGGGACTAAAGCAACATTACTTGCAATTACTGAAAATGGATTTGGTAAAAGAACGGAAGTTGAAGAATATCGAGTTCAGACAAGAGGTGGAAAAGGTGTTACAACATACAAAATTACACCGAAAACTGGTGATTTAGTAGGGGTAAGAATTGTCTCTGAAGATGAAGAGGTAATGCTTATTACTGATGGTGGAACAATTATAAGACTTAAGGTACATGAAATAAGTATATTAGGAAGATCTACTCAAGGAGTAACTTTAATGAGAACAAATGACGGATCTAAAGTAGTTAGCATTGAAACATTGATACCAGATGAATTAGAAATAGAGGAATAAAAAAAGAGAATGTAATTTTATAATTACATTCTTATTTTTTATATTTACGTAGTCGGATATCGTCTCCATAGAAATTATAACTATTATAATATCCTGCTATTCTAGAACCAATTCGTTCCTCATAATTAGTGAAAATTTGGTGTATATTTAAATTGGTTGATATAATAGTTTTCTTCTTATTAAGTATTCTAGCATTTATTATATTAAATAATTCAGTAAGCTTCATGGTATTGATAGATTCCGTTCCTAAATCGTCAATAATTAGCAAATCAGAATTGAGCGTTGCATAGTATGTATTGGAATCTTCCGGGCTATTCGACACTGATTTATTTTTAGTTAAATTAATTTTATACCTTATAATGTTTTCTAGTAAAATAGGCGCAG
>JAWXVF010000173.1:0-4781 GCA_044425555.1 Eubacteriales bacterium | reverse complement strand
ACTGTTTGGTCTGTTACAACCGCTTGTACTACATCTTCTAAAGTTTCTTCTACCTCTGTTTCAACTATTATTTCTGATACTATCTCCTCTTCCATTTCCAATACTTCTTCTAACGTATCTTCTGTTATAGTCGTTACCTCGGATACAATTCTTAAAAGCGATGATGTTTCTTCACTAGGTACTTCTACTACCTCTTCTATATCCCCATTCACCAATACTATTTCTGTCGGATCTTCTATTAAACGATTAGCATTAACAAGATTACTCTCTACAAAAACTTGAATAGTTGCACTCGTCACACCATCTTGCTTGTCCATCATATCTAATGCAATATGCACTTCATCAATTAGTACCACTGATACTCCTACATTCATCCCCCATGAACTACTAGCATAAACAGGCACTTCGTATATCACACAGGAAGAAGCAATAACGATAGCTCCTAATATCAATTTATTATATTTCATATGGATTACCTCCATTGTTAATTGTTACACATTTGTTACAATTTTATTATATTTCTATTTGACAAACCTGTCAAGTAAAATCTAAGATAGGATAAATTTTCTAAATTCCAAAATATTTTCTTGCATCTTCTCGATCTTTTTGCATTTGACTAGTTAATTCTGCAAAGGTAGTAAATTTATACTCTGCTCTCTTATAACGTAACAAAGAAACTTGCATAATTTCCCCATATAAATCAGCATTCACATCAAATAAATACGTTTCAATTCCTATAGTATGTTGGCTCGTTACAGTTGGCTTGTAACCCACATTTGTAACTCCATAAAACTCTCCTTCTCTCAACTTCACCTTAGAAAAGTAAACACCATTTGGAACTAATAACTTACCATCATCAGGAATTATATTAGCTGTAGGCATTTGTATCGTCCGTCCTAATTGATTTCCTTTTACTACTTCTCCCACATATGAATAATTTCTTCCTAACAAGTGATTCACAACTTCCATTTCACCTAACTTCACTTTATTTCTAATTAGTGTAGAACTAATAATTTCTTCTTGGTAGAATACTTTAGGAATAATTTCCACACAATACTCATATTCCATAGACATTTGTGTTAATAATGTTGCATTACCCCTACCTTCATAACCATAAGATACATCTTCTCCTGCAGCTAAATATCCCATATTCATTTGATTGAGTAAAATATTTTTTATAAAATCTTCTGGAAGCATTTTAGCTGTCTGTTCATCTAATGGGTATTCCACTACGTAATCTATTCCAATTTCTTCGAATAATTTTCTTTTTTCTTCTCTCGTACTTAGTTCTTTTATCACTTGTTTTTTCTTAGAAAAATAAGCTGTGGCTGGTGGATCAAACGTAAAAACAGCCGTCTTATATCCTACGGCTTTTTTATCTAAAATATTTCGAAAAATTTTTTGATGACCTTTATGAATTCCATCAAATTTTCCAATTGCAATTGCTGTCTTTTCTTCTATGTTAAATTCTTTTGTTTCTTTTATCAATTCCATAATAGGTATTCATGCCTTTCTTATCGCATTCATCTCGTTCTTAATTTCAAACTACCCTTATGTTTGAAACATTTGAAATGGCATATAACAATGTTTCTTTAGATTCCAGCTATAAATAGCACAAAAATTACCAGTTCCGTTATATACTCGTACTTGTTCCTTATCTTCTAATAAGATCTCTTGTTGTACTTGATTTTGATATAATGGATTTCCATTGGCTAACATCTTCTCAAATTCTTTTTTGGGGGTAATGAATGGAAGATTTTCATAAAAAGATGTTACAGATTTTACACGTTCTTCTATTTGATGACAACTTACTAGTCTTTCTACTTCTTGTAAGGTAATTGCTGTCTCTAGAGTAAATTCTCCTACTCGTGTACGTACCAATTCTGTCATAGTTGCACCACAACCTAATTGTTGTCCTATATCGTGACATAATGTTCGAATATAGGTGCCTTTTGAGCAATCTACTGTTAATTCTACAAAAGGAAAGTCTATCTTTTCTAGGGTTAACTTTGTAATCGTGATTTCTCTGGCTTCTCGTTCTACTACTTTACCTTGTCGTGCTAAGTCATATAATTTTTGACCATTTATTTTGATAGCAGAATACATAGGGGGAATTTGCTTCGTAGTACCTAGAAAGGTTTTCACTACTTCTCTTACTTGCTCCTGTGTCACCTCTACTTCTTTTTCTGCTAGAATCGTTCCACTATTATCTTGTGTATCTGTTTCTATTCCTAATTGTAATATGGTCTTATATTCTTTAGTTCTATCTGTTAATAGATTACATAACTTCGTAGCGTGTCCAAGGCATACAGGCAATACTCCTGTTGCATCAGGATCTAGCGTTCCAGTATGTCCAATTTTTTTTTGTTTTAAAATACCTCTCATTTTTGCTACAACATCATGAGAGGTATATCCTTTTTCTTTTCTTATGTTGATAATACCATTAATCACTGGTACGCTCCTTTAATTGTGCATCTATGTGACGCAATAAATTATTGATTACATCACGATGGGTTCCTTTCATAGTAACACCTGCGGCTTTTTTATGTCCACCACCACCAAAATACATAGCAATTTTCGACACATCAATTACATCAGATGATCGCAAACTTGCCTTATATTCCATTGAACCATATTCCACTAACATAATGGCACATTCTACCCCTTTAATCTGTTTGAGCTGATTCACAATTCCATCTAAATCATTCACTGATACTTGATAGAAATTTAACATTCGCTGAGTAATGCAAGCTACTGCACACTTTCGGTCAAGAACCATCATACATTCTAATAAGGCTCTTCCTAGAATCTCTGTTTTTTCATAAGAACGCTCATAAAATGTTTCTTCAATTATTTTAGAAAAATCAAAATCATACGCAATTAATTTTCCTGCAATCTCTAAAGTTCTAGCAGATGTATTAGAATATTGAAATACTCCTGTATCATGAATCATTCCAATATAAATTGCCTTTGCAATTTCCACATCCATATAAGACTCATCCATTAATTCAAATATCAACTCACTAGTAGAGCCTACCGTCGGAATAATATAATCAATATCAGCTCCTCCTCTATTACTAATATGATGATCAATATTAATCTTTTTCTTGGCATTTAGAGAGTCATCTACTGCAAAACCAATGCGATCATAACTTCCATCTAGTACAAAAAACACATCATATATTTCATTGGTGGGTTCATGAAATATATCATCTACACCTTTAATTACAGATAGTGTATCATTGATCTCTTCTAATAAAACATCTACTTGACACTCTATCATAACTTTCCGCAAGTACATGGCTAATGCCATGCACGAACCAGCACAATCACCATCTGGTCTTACATGACCAGAAATCCCTATTTTCTTTGCACCTTTACATTCCTCTAATACATTTAACATGTCTCTACCTCACCTTTCATATATACGAATCACTGTCATTATCGATATACATTACTCTTGGTTTGTATCATCATGAGTTACATCTTCAATTAATTTAGACATAGAAACACCGTATTCAATAGAACCGTCCATTACAAATTCAATTTGTGGAGTATTTCTAAGATTAATTGCTTTTGCAACTCTATTTTTAATAAAACCTTGTGCACTTTTTAATCCTGCTAACGTATTTTTACGTTCTTCTTCACTTCCTAACACACTAATCCAAGCCTTACAAGTCTTTAAATCTGGAGCTACTTCTACAGCAACCACGGATGTTAACATATGAATTCTTGGATCTTTTATTTCACCACGAATAATCTCTGCTAATACTTTCTGTACTTCTGCATTCACTCGTGTATTCTTAATACTATTTTTACGCATTTTCTAAACCCATTACTTTCCTACTCACTATCTTGGAACTTCTACCATAATATAAGCTTCTACAACATCTAGTTCTTGGAATTGATCATACTCCTCAAATAAGAGACCACATTCATAACCTGCTTTTACTTCTTTCACGTCGTCTTTAAATCGTTTTAGAGAATCTAGATTTCCTTCATATACTTGTTCTCCAGCTCGAGTAATACGTACTTTGCAACCACGTTGGAATTCTCCATCTAACACATAAGAACCTGCAATATTACCTATAGCAGAAGCTTTAAAGATTTGGCGAATTTCTGCATGACCAATAATCTTCTCTTCAAAGATTGGGTCTAGTAAGCCCTTCATTGCTGCTTGCACATCTTCAATTGCTTGATAGATTACCTTATAAAGCTTTACTTCTACACCTTCACGTTCCGAAGTGATTTTAGCGGTTGCATCAGGACGCACATTAAATCCAATCACAATGGCTTGTGAAGCACTTGCTAAAATTACATCAGATTCATTAATAGCACCAACACCACTATGAATAATCTTAACTACTACTTCTTCATTAGATAACTTTAACAAACTTTGCTTAACAGCTTCTACAGAACCTTGTACATCTGCCTTAACAATTAAGTTTAATTCTTTCAAGCTACCTGCTTGTATTTGTGAAAATAAATCATCAAGTGACATTTTTGTCTTCGTATCTTCTAACATTCTCTCACGATCTTGTGAAATAAAGGTTGCAGCAAATTGTTTTGCTTCTTTATCATTATCAGGAGCTACAAATACATCTCCTGCTGCTGGAACTTCATTTAAACCTAAGATTTCTACAGGTGTAGATGGAGTAGCTTCTTTTACTCGCTTACCTTTATCATCAATCATAGCTCTTACTTTTCCACTACAAGATCCTGCTGCAATAAAGTCTCCTACCTTTAACGTACCTTTTTGAACTAGAATAGTAGCAACTGGA
>JAWXVF010000172.1:0-4805 GCA_044425555.1 Eubacteriales bacterium | reverse complement strand
CATATACTGTATCTTTCGAGCCTGTTACTGATTAAAAGGATTTTGAAACACTAATCCAACTTTTTGGCACAAATCATCTACCTGCATATCCCTTACACACACACCGTCAATTAACACCTCTCCACCGTACGCACCTTTATAAAAATTAGGTACAATACCTAAGAGAGCTTGACAAAAAGTACTTTTTCCTGCACCATTAGCACCTACTACCCCAATAAATTCCCCTTGCTTAATCTCTAAATTAAAATTGTCTAAGGCAAGTCTTGTAGCATCAGGATAACGATACTTTAATCCAGTTATCTTTATATGAGCCATCTAAACAACCTCCACACTATTGCACCAAAAATCACAGATATTAAGAGTATATAGATCCACTTATTCCAATGTTTCATTTCAAATTCATTTAAAAAAGACTTCTTAGTCTTCGCATTAAATCCACGTACTTCTAATGCTAAAGAACGTTCCTTAATATCCATTAAGGAACTCATAATTACAGGTGCTAACAAAGGAAAAAAAGCTTTTATTCTCACTAATACATTCCCATCTGTTTCCATTCCTCGACTTCTTTGGGCATCTGTAATAGTTGCCATACGTTCTGTCATTTGTGGAATCAACAAAAATAAGGAAACAATTACATACCCAATTCTTGGAGACATTCCTCTTCTTACCAAACCATTCACTGCATCAGAAGGCTTCGTTGTTAAAATTAAAACACATGCAGAAAATATAATATTCCATAAATTTAATATAATTTTCAATGCAAACCAAAGTCCTTCTTTGTAAAAAGTAACACCTCCTATAGTTATCATTGGTGTAATATTTTCTCTACGAAATACTCCTTGAATAATGCTAATTGTTATCATCAAAAACAGAGAAAGAAATAACATAGGAAACGTTTTTCGAAAAACCTTTGCACTTATTAATAATGAAATACTTATTAAAATAAAAATTAGATGCACTTGAACACTTCCTAATATCATAGGTACCAAAAGTGCCGTTACTATATAACAAGTCTTTGCTCCTGGTGTTACGTTATTTAAAAATGAATTCTTATATTCATATAAACTAATACTTTTCATTCCATTGCTCTTTCCCTTATAACGTTTCTAATTCCTCATTTTGACTATTAAAAATAGCATGTAGACGCTTTGGTAAACTCTTCAACAAAAGAAATGTAATCACTAATACTAAGATTTTATCCGGAATATCAACCAGTGCCTCATCCACTAAAGATGCAATCCAAACTGGTGCACCTCCTGCAAGCAAAGAAGCAAATGCAGCATCACCCCAAATATTTCCTGTTTGACCACCCCAAAAGTAAATATTTAAAGGCGTGGAAATAAGTACAGCCACTGCACCAGCAATAATTCCTGTCATAATTGCTCCCATAATATGTTCCATCTTCCCTTTATAAGCAAGGTATCCAACTGTTGCACCAATTCCTGCTTGGGTAAGTGCATATACTGTTGCTATAGGATCCACGGTAACTCCATATAAGACATTATTAATAATTCCAGATAATGCTCCCACTATAGGACCTCCTAAACATGCCGCCATACATGATCCTATACAATCTAACCATAACGGTAATTTTAACATAGCAGCAAATATTTTTCCTACATAATTAATCCCGATTGCCACTGGAATTAATACAATTTGTACAGTTGATAATTTTAGTGTCCAAGGATTGACTTTTCCTGTATTTCTCATGATTCACTCTCCTTTTTCTTATGAATAGTTACTATGGTCTCTAATGCTAGAAGAATCTCATTTCTCTCCCCTTCTATACACTTTTCCTCTTGATTCACATAAGAATTAATCTCCTCTCCTACTTTACCTTGATAAAGTGCCACTGTATTTAGTACAGAAGCAGTCTTAACTCCTCTTAGTCCACCTATAGTAAATAATGCTGCTGTTTCCATATCTGCTGCAATCACACCTTTACGCGACCAATACTCATCAATTTCTTCTTCATTATCTGTATAAAAACTATCATGACTTCTTGCAATTCCAATACGATATTTTACTCCTAATCCCTTAACAGATTCAATCATAGAACATAAACATCCAGTATCTGGTATAGCTGGGTACATTTCTCTTACATAAGCCCTAGATGTTCCTTCATCTCGAACAGCACCATTTACAATTACTAATTCTCCCAATACCATATCTGATTGCAATGCACCTGAACTTCCCACACGAATCATATAAGTCACGCCAATGTTATGTAATTCTTCTACTACAATTCCTGTAGAAGCACCACCCATTCCTGTAGAGACTACCAATACTTTTATCCCTTTATAATATCCACTAATACTGTTCATCTCTCTATGAAAAATAATCTCTTTGGCATCCGTTAAAAATTCCTTTATTCGATCTACTCTTTTAGGATCACCTGGCAAAATAGCATATTCTGCCAATTCCTCTCTTCCAAATTGAATATGCGGTTGCACACTCATCTTTAATCTCCTTTCCACTATACAATTATTCTATTTTCTCTATCATATCACACATACCTTTTATAAAACAATAGGAATTTTCTCTATAATTGATAATTCTTCTTCTGTAACCTTACAAGAGAAAGCTAATATATATACACCTTTTGCTTTAGCTAACCGAAGAGTATCACCAAATTCTCTATGAGTTTCGTCATTAGGAGAAAAAGAAGTAATATAATCCATCTGAATCAAAAAAACCACATAAGACTCATACCCTTCTTCTGTAGCTTCTATTAATTCCTTTAAATGCTTGACACCTCTTACTGTAGGTGCATCAGGGAAAAATGCCTTTTGATTCCTTTCTAATGTAACGCCTTTCGTCTCCACAAAAATTCTACGTTCTCCACTTTCTATATAAAAGTCAAAACGAGAGTTTTTATAACGACTCTCAGGCTTAAAAAAGGTCACATTTTCCACAAAATGACCTTCTTTCACCCATTCCCCAAATACTTTATTAGGAGCCTGACTATCCATATTAATTAAATGTTCCCCTTTATATACTGAAATCAAATCAAATTTTGTTTTACGTTTCGGATCAAAATTTTCTTCTAGGAAAACAATACAACCTGAAATTAATAGTTCTTTACATCTTCCAGTATTCTTCACATGAACAATTACCACTTCTCCTTCTAATTCCACTTCTGCTATAAAACGATTTGGCCGATTGAGAAAAATCCCCTTTTTAATGTGATTGTACTTCATAAATTGTATTGCTCTCCTTTGTTTATTTCATAATACTATTTTTTACTTTTATTAATTGTAATACAAGACCTATTTCACAATTTTTAATAAACTACTTATCTTCTTATATAATAACATAGTAATAGAAGAAATTACAATTCCTTTTAATAAATTAAATGGTGCTACCGCCAAAAAGATAAAAGTTGCTAGATTCGTAATTCCTGGATTCACAGCTCCTCCCATTTGAATTAATGGCGTCATATCTTCCATACCAAATGCCATAGCATACGCTGGTAACAATACAAATGCATTTAAGATACTTGCAACCACTGTCATGGCAAGCGTTCCAGATGCTAAACCTACAATGGCCCCCTTTCTTGTATGAAATTTTTGATAGCAAATAGAAGCTGGTACTACAAAAGAAACTCCCATTATAAAGTTCGCTAATTCACCTATTCCCATAGTCATTGTTCCATCAATCACAAAGTTTAATAATACCTTAATGAATTCAATCATAATTCCTGCTGCTGGTCCCATAGCAAATGCTCCAATTAATACTGGTATTTCACTTAAGTCTAACTTATAAAAAGAAGGTACTAAAAAAGGTAATTGTATCTGAAAAATCATTAGAATAGTTGCCAATGCACCTAACATCCCTATTTGTACCATATTCTTTACATTTACCTTACTACTTTCTTTCACACTACTCTTTGCGTCTTGATTCTTTACTTCTTTCTTCATCATTCTTTCTTTCATGTTATATTCTCCTTATCATTGGAAAATTCTTCTTTGTTCCATAAAAAAAGCCCCACAAATTATGCGGGGTTTGTATCATACAACAACTATAATCCTATATAGATCATATGTTCTTCTTTCATCCAGACTTTACTGTCGGTTTTGGAATCTCACCAAATCAGCTCTTTCATTCTCATGAAAAAGGTCGTGGACTTGTTAGTAAAAACTACATTACCACCGGTAGGGAATTACACCCAACCCCGAAGAATTTTCATTATTTAGTTTGTTACCTCTATACTATACGCAAATTCTAGGTTTTTGTCAAGTGTCTTTTTTTAATTAGAATTACTATTCATTCCCCATTCCACTCTATATCAAATGATATAGTTCCAGTATAGTTCATTTTTTTCACAACATTTCCAATAATTTCATTTATTTTACTATCCTCATAGGGTGTAAATTCTGTTTCCACATATTTGCTAGTTGTTTTATTGTAACATATATTGAATTTTAATATTCCATTTTCAGCATATCCATATGTACACAACATTATCCATATTGCTATTCCTAAATACTTTCGCCATTAAATCTATTATTATATTACTAATTTTCTCAACGTATTTATTCTTTATTTCACCAATTTCTTGTTTATTTCAAGTACATATAATTTCCCTGTTATCTTCTCTCAAATATCACTGTTATCTATATAGACAGAAGTTTGTACATACTTTTTATCCTGTATGAACATAAAAAAACGCTGATAAAATCAACGTTTTCATAAAACTATAGTGCCGGCGACCGGAATCGAACCGGTACGGGAGTATAAGTCCCGCAGGATTTTAAGTCCTGTGCGTCTGCCAGTTCCGCCACGCCGGCTTTTTATATCCATAA